>CABYJW010000003.1 GCA_902519465.1 uncultured Pelagibacteraceae bacterium | reverse complement strand
ATCCTGGGCCTTTAAACAAAGGGCTCTACGGGAAAGCTTTAGAAAAAAAAATTTGGAACTTAGAGATCATCAATATTAGAGACTCAGCTGAAGACAAACATAAAACGGTTGATGACAAACCATTTGGAGGAGGAAGTGGAATGCTTTTAAAACCTGATGTATTAGGAAAATCTATTGATGCAAATGTAAAAAAAAGTGAAAAAATATTTTATCTAACACCTAAAGGAAAAAACTTTAATCAAAAGAAAGCGAAAGAATTTTCTAAGGAAAAAGTGATAAATTTAATATGTGGACATTTTGAAGGAGTAGATGAACGAATACTAAGCACAAGAAACATTGAACAGCTAAGTATTGGAGATTATATTTTATCAGGAGGTGAGTCAGCATCGTTTGTGGTGATTGATACAGTTTTAAGATTATTACCGGAGGTGCTTGGAAATAATAACTCAAAAGATGATGAAAGTTTTGAACACGATTTATTAGAGTACCCTCAATATACAAAACCACAAATATGGGAAAAAAAAAGCGTTCCTGATGTGCTTTTATCTGGTAATCATTCTAAAATTAAAGACTGGCGTTTATCACAATCAAAGGATATAACACGACGCCAAAGACCAGATATGTGGAAAAAATTTTTAGAAAAAGAAAAAAAATGAAAAATATAGAAGAAATAAATAAAGAAAACGTTCAAAAAATAATTCAGAAGAGAAAAATACCTGAATTTTTTCCTGGGGACACAATTCGTGTTGGTGTGAGAATTGTAGAAGGAAAAAGAGAGAGAATCCAAAATTTTGAGGGCGTTTGTATAGCTAAAAAAAATAGAGATATTAACTCTTCATTTAAAGTTAGAAAAATTTCTTTTGGAGAAGGAGTTGAAAGGACTTTCGCATTATACAGCCCGGTTATTGGATCAATTAAAGTCATTCGATCTGGTAAAGTAAGAAGAGCAAAACTTTACTATTTAAGAGATAGAAAAGGAAAATCTGCGAGAATTGCTGAAAAAATTAAAAAAAATATTGGAATAGAAGTTGATGTTAAAGCCTCCACAAATGAGGATCCAGCAACAGAAATTACTATGGAAAAAAAAGTTGAATTAACAAAAAATTCTCCCGAACCAAAAGTTGAAGAAAAAAAAGAAATAAAAAAATCAGATAAAACTAAGTAATATATTAATGCCAAAAACTTTATACGATAAAATTTGGGAAGATCATCTTGTACATCAACAAGAAGATGGCACATCTTTACTTTATGTAGATAGACACTTAATTCATGAAGTAACAAGCCCCCAAGCTTTTGAAGGCTTAAGACTAAATAAAAGAAAAGTTAGACAACCAAAACTTACTTTAGCAGTCGCAGATCATAATGTACCAACTACCGATAGATCCAAAGGAATTAATGACGAAGAATCTAAAGTACAGGTTGATACTTTGAGAAATAATTGTAAAGAATTTGGAGTTCCACTATTTGACATGAATGACAAAAGGCAAGGTATCGTCCATATCATTGGTCCAGAACAAGGCTTTACTCAGCCTGGATCTGTAATTGTTTGTGGAGATAGTCATACAGCCACTCACGGTGCATTTGGTGCGCTTGCTTTTGGAATTGGAACTTCAGAAGTTGAACACGTTCTTGCAACACAAACGTTAATCCAAAAAAAATCTAAAAATCTTCTTCTTAAAGTTGATGGTAAATTACCGATTGGGGTCACTGCCAAAGACATAATTTTAAAAATTATAGGAACAATAGGAACCGCTGGCGGCACAGGATTTGTCATCGAATACTCAGGAGAAGTTATTAAAAATTTTAGTATGGAAGAAAGAATGACTATTTGCAACATGACAATCGAAGGTGGAGCAAGGGCTGGATTAATTCAACCTGACGAAAAAACATTTAACTATTTACAAAACAGACCAATGTCACCAAAAAATGAAAAATGGACAAAAGCTTTAGAGTATTGGAGCAGACTAAAATCTGATGATGGATGTAATTTTGACAAGGAAGTTATAATAAAAGGCGAGGAAGTAGCACCCCAAGTTACGTGGGGAACATCACCTCAAGACGTAGTCCCTGTTAATGGTTCTGTTCCAGATCCAAAAAATGAAAAAAATCAAGATAGAAGAGTCGCAATGGAAAGATCTTTAGACTACATGGGACTAAAACCAAACACAAAAATGACAGAAATTAAAATTGACAAAGTTTTTATAGGAAGCTGTACGAATGGTAGAATTCAAGATTTAAGGGAGGCTGCAAAGTTGCTCAAAGATAAAAAAATTGCAAAACATGTTAATGCTATGGTTGTCCCAGGTTCTGGTTTAGTTAAAAATCAAGCTGAGCAGGAAGGTTTAGATAAAATTTTTAAAAACTCAGGTTTTGAATGGCGAGAGCCTGGTTGCTCAATGTGCTTAGGAATGAATGAAGACCAGTTAAAACCAAAAGAAAGATGTGCGTCTACATCAAATAGAAATTTCGAAGGTAGACAAGGAAGAGGAGGAAGAACTCATCTTGTTAGTCCAGCTATGGCAGCTGCCGCTGCTTTGGATGGCCGCCTTTCAGATGTAAGGAAATTTGGTAATTAAAATGGATAAATTTAAAAATGTTAAAAGCATACCTGCTTATATTTCGTTAATGAATATTGATACAGACAAGATAATACCTAAACAATTTTTAAAAACTATTAAAAGATCAGGTTTAGGTAAAAGTTTATTCTATGAAATGAGATTTGATGAGAAAGGAAAACCAATTTCAGGATTTATTTTAGATAATGATCCTTACAATAAATCTAAAATCTTAATAACAGGAAAAAATTTTGGATGCGGATCTTCGAGAGAGCATGCCCCGTGGGCATTACTAGATTTTGGTATTAGAGTAATCATTAGTGAAAGTTTTGCTGATATTTTTTACAATAATTGTTTCAAAAATGGTATTTTGCCAATAGTTGCAAATCAAAATATTATAAATGAATTGTCAGAATATTCTTCCAGAAAAGAGAATATTGAAGTTAGGTTAACAGAGCAAGAAATTCTATATGGAAATAAATCTTTTAAGTTCGAATTAGATCCATTTAAAAAAAAGTGTTTACTAGAAGGTTTAGATGATATTGCATTATCTCTTAATAAAGCTGAGAGCATCAAAAGTTTTGAAAACAAAATGACCCAAGATAAACCCTGGATATTATAAATGCCTTCAAATCAAAGAAAAATATTACTATTACCGGGTGACGGTATCGGACCAGAAGTTGTTCGTGAAACTAAAAAAGTAATTGACTGGTTTAATAAAAAAAAATCTTTGGATTTCAAACTTGACCAAGGTTTAATAGGTGGAGCTGCTATTGATGAACATGGTGTACCAATAACAGATGAAGTATTTTATAAAGCGCTAGAAAGTGATGCAGTAATATTTGGAGCTTGTGGTGGTCCAAAATATGACAAATTAGAATTTTCAAAAAAACCTGAGAGAGCTTTATTAAAATTAAGAAAAGAACTTAAATTATTCGCAAATTTGAGACCAGCAATTTGTTTTAAACAATTGGTAGATGCTTCAAGCTTAAAGCCAGAAATTGTTTCAGGCCTTGACATACTTATTGTCAGGGAGCTTACAGGTGGAATTTATTTTGGAGAACCAAGAGGAGTCCAGCCTATTGAAAATGGGGAAAGAAGAGGAGTTAATACCCATGTATATACTACCAAAGAAATAAAAAGAATTGCAAAAGTGGCATTCGAACTAGCTGCGAAAAGAAATAATAAAGTTACTTCTTGTGAAAAATCTAATGTTATGGAGGCCGGAGTACTTTGGAGAGAAGAAGTTCAAAATTTAAAAGATAACGAGTATAAAAAAATTAATCTTAATCATATGTTAGCTGACAACTGTGCAATGCAGCTTTTAAGAAACCCAAAACAATTTGATGTTATACTTGCAGACAATTTGTTTGGAGATATGTTATCTGACGAAGCAGCTATGCTAACAGGTTCTCTTGGTCTTCTACCATCGGCATCTTTAGGTGTTAAGGATAAAAATGGACGAACTAGATCTCTATACGAACCAGTGCATGGATCAGCCCCTGACATTGAAGGAAAAAATATTTCAAATCCTATCGCAACAATACTAAGTTTTTCAATGGCTTTAAAATACTCATTAGGATTGGAAAAAGAATCTGCACATCTCGACAAAGCTGTTGAAAAGACCTTAGAAGACGGTTTAAGAACTCCTGATATAATGTCAAAAGGAAAGAAAAAGGTATCAACCTCTGATATGGGTGATGCAATTATATCAAATTTAAATTAAAATAGCTCTAAAATGAATTTTGCGATAATTGGTGCCACCGGCAACGTTGGAAGAAAAACTATTGAAATTTTAGAAAAATCTAAAATTAAAATCTCAACCCTTTTTTTAGTCGCTTCGGAAAAGAGCGAAGGAAAAAAAATCAAATTTAAAGGCAAAGAAATACAAATAGAAAGTCTCAAAACATATGATTTTTCTAAAGCACAAATAACTTTCTTTGCTGCTGGAGGAAAAATAGCAGAAGAATGGGTTCCAAAAGCTAGTAAAAAAACTGTTGTTATAGATAATTCTAAAGTATTTAGAATGGACAAAGATGTTCCATTAATCGTACCTGAGGTCAATTCAGACAAATTATCAATGTTTAAAAATAAAAATATTATTGCCAATCCAAATTGTTCAACGATACAAATGGTAGTTGCTCTAAAGCCACTACATGAAAACTTTAATATAAAAAGAGTTATAGTCTCCACTTACCAATCCGTATCTGGTGCAGGAAAAGCCCCTATGGATGAACTTATTAGTCAAACAAAAGAATATTTAGAAGAAAAAAAAATTAATTCTAAAAATTTTACAAAACAAATAGCTTTTAACTTAATACCCCATATCGATGAATTTAAGGAGGAGGGCTATACCCGTGAAGAATGGAAGATGATTTCTGAAACTAAAAAAATTCTTGATCCAAAAATAAATTTAACAGCAACCTGCGTAAGAGTTCCTGTTATGGTATCCCACGCAGAGTCGCTTAATGTCGAATTTGAAAAGTCTTTTGACATTAAAAAGGTTAGAGATATTTTAGATAAAGCAGATGGATGCAAAGTTGTTGATGAAAGGAAAAACGGTGGATATACAACACCAGTAGAGGCAGAAAATAAAAACTTAACCTTTATTTCTAGAATAAGAAAAGATAACTCGAGAGACAACGCTCTAAATATGTGGGTCGTTTCTGACAATTTACTTAAAGGTGCTGCATTGAATACAGTACAAATTGCTGAAAGATTAATTAAAGATTTTTATGGAAAATAATAACAACCCTCTATCACCTCATCTTCAGGTTTATAGATGGCATATATCATCCTTACTTTCTATTACACATAGAATAGTCGGTATTATAAATTTTTTAAGCATCATTATTATTCTATTTTTATTAATTCTGATTGGTCCTAATAAAAATTTTTTTGAAATTATTTCTGAAACTTTTATAGGAAAATTTATTATTATTTCATTATGTTGGTCTTTTAGTTTTCAAATTTTAAATGAAATAAGACATCTAGCATGGGATATGGGTTTTGGATTTGATCTAAAAGTATCTAGAATAACAGGAATAGCAACTATCTTTGGATCTTTTGTTTTAGCAATTTTATTTTATTTAATTGGAAAGAATATAATCTGAAATGATCAAAGCAACTCGTAAATGGTTAACAATTAAAATTTCCTCAGGGTTACTAATTCCTTTTATGGCCTGGTTTATAATAAACCTTGTGCCTGTATTTGATGCTAATAATTCTCAATTAATGGATTTTGCTTCAAGCACTTCAACTAAAATTCTGATGTCTATATTCATAATATTAGCCTTTACTTTTTACACACTTACAATAAGTGAGGTTTTTGAAGACTATATTAACAACTTAAAACTCAAAAATGCCGCAAATAGATTACTTGTTTTATTTAGTATAATAATCACATTAATATTATTATTTTTTTTAATTAAGATTTAATTTTTATGAGCAAATACAAAATTATAGATCATGAATACGACGTTGTAGTTCTCGGAGCCGGAGGATCAGGTTTAAGAGCTGCTGTTGGACTTTCAGAGGCAGGTTTAAAAACTGCATGTATATCAAAAGTGTTTCCAACAAGAAGTCATACTTCAGCAGCGCAAGGAGGTATATCTGCTGCCCTAGGAAATATGGGAGAAGATGATTGGAGATGGCACATGTACGATACAGTCAAAGGATCTGATTGGCTAGGGGATCAAGATGCAATCGAACACCTTTGTAAAGAGGCACCCAAAGCTGTTATCGAATTAGAAAAATATGGTGTACCGTTTAGTAGAACAAAGGAAGGAAAAATTTATCAACGTGCTTTTGGAGGTATGACCAAAAATTATGGAAATGACTCAGTACAAAGAACATGTGCTGCTGCTGATAGAACGGGACATGCGATTTTACATACTTTATATGGACAAGCTTTAAAACATAATACTGAATTTTTTATAGAGTATTTCGCATTAGATCTTTTAATGAAAAACGGAGAGTGCAAAGGATTAATAGCTTGGAATTTGAATGATGGAACTATTCACAGATTTAGATCACACATAACTATTCTCGCAACTGGTGGGTACGGTAAAGTTTATTATACCGCAACATCTGCTCATACTTGTACTGGTGACGGAAATGCTATGGCTTTAAGAGCAGGTCTCCCATTACAAGATATGGAGTTTGTTCAATTTCATCCTACAGGGATTTACGGAGTTGGAACATTGATATCTGAAGGTGTTAGAGGTGAAGGTGGCTTTCTTTTAAATTCAAAAGGAGAAAGGTTCATGGAGAAGTATGCTCCAAAGGCAAAAGATTTAGCCTCGAGGGACGTAGTTAGTAGATCAATAGCAGTTGAGATCAACGAAGGTAGAGGGGTAGGAAAAAATAAAGACTATGTGAATCTTCATCTAGATCATTTAGACCCAAAAGTTATTGAAGAAAGATTACCTGGAATAGCAGAGTCTGCCAAAACTTTTTGCGAGGTTGACGTAAGAAAAGATCCAATTCCAGTAGTTCCAACAGTACATTATAATATGGGAGGAATACCAACAAATTACAAAGCAGAAGTTTTGACATTAAATGGCAAAGAGTCCACAGTCCCTGGGTTGATGGCGATAGGAGAGGCAGCGTGTGTGTCAGTTCATGGTGCAAATAGATTAGGATCAAACTCTTTAATCGATCTAGTAGTTTTTGGAAAATCTGCCGCAAATAGAGCTGCTGAGCTCGTAAAGCCCGGAACTCCTCATGAGGAGTTATCACAAAGTGAAACAGATAAGTGTCTAGATCGTTTTGATAAGCTTCGTAATTCAAATGGCTCTACAAAAACATCTGAGCTAAGATTAGCTATGCAGAAAACTATGCAATCTAAATGCGCTGTTTTTAGAACAGAAAAAACTTTAAAAGAGGGAATGGATCAAATAAGAAAACCTTTCGAGGGCATGGAAGATATTTCAGTTACAGATAAATCATTGTTATTCAATACAGATCTAGTTGAGACTTTGGAGTTTGATAACTTAATAAGGCAAGCAATGACCACAATAGACTCAGCTTATCATAGAAAAGAGAGCAGAGGAGCTCATGCAAGAGAAGATTATAAAAAAAGAGATGACAAAAAATATATGACCCATACTTTAGCCTGGCAACAGGGAAATAATGTAAAAGTAGATTATAGACCAGTGCATTCAAAAACTTTAACAAATGATGTACAATATTTTCCACCAAGAGAAAGAGTTTATTAATGGTTCAATTTAGCCTTCCTCAAAATTCAAAAATTTTAAAAGGCAAATATTATAAAGACAAATCAGGATCATCAAATATCAAAAAAGTTAATGTTTATAGATGGAGCCCATCTAGCAAGGAAAATCCAAGAATTGATACCTTCGAAATAAATATTAAAGAATGTGGACCAAAAGTTCTAGATATACTTTTCAAAATTAAAAATGAAATAGATCCTAGCTTGACCTTTAGAAGGTCTTGTGCTCATGGTGTTTGCGGTTCTTGTGCAATGAATGTTGATGGAGTTAATACTTTATCTTGTATAAAATCTCATTCTGATATTAAAGGAGATTTAAATATTTACCCTTTACCTCACTTAAAGGTAGTTAAGGATCTAGTTGGTGATCTAAGTACTTTATATAAACAATATGAGTCTGTCGAACCATGGCTTAAAACAACAGCTGGGGAAAAAACATCAGTTGAAATTCAACAGTCGCAAGAAGATAGAGCAAAATTAGACGGCTACTATGAATGCATACTTTGTGCTTGTTGTTCGACTTCATGTCCAAGTTATTGGTGGAATGGTGACAAATATTTAGGACCAGCTGTTTTATTACAAGCTTATAGATGGATTACAGATAGCAGGGATGAAGAAAGAAAAGCTAGACTTAAAAAAGTTGCAGATGAGTTAAAATTATATAGGTGCCATACAATAATGAATTGTACTAATTCATGTCCCAAAGGTTTAAACCCAGCCAAAGCAATAGCATCTATAAAAAAAATGCTTGCAACAAGTTAAAACCTTAATTAAGCATTATTGCAATGAACGTAATAAAGCATTTTGTTAATGGCCAACTGTTTGACGGAAACTCAAAAAGAAAAGGTAAAGTTTTTAACCCTGCTACAGGTGATCAAAATTCAGAAGTAAATCTTGCAACAACTAATGATGTTAATATTGCTGTTGATGCAGCAAAAAAAGCATTTGTAACTTGGTCACAAAAGACACCTTTATCTAGAGCAAGAATACTTTTTAAATTTAAAGAATTAATCGAAAAAAATTCAGATGAATTAACAAAACTAATAGTTTTGGAGCATGGAAAAGTTTATGAAGATGCAAAAGGATCTTTAATTAGAGGTTTAGAGGTCGTTGAATTTGCTTGTGGTATCCCCCAACTTTTAAAAGGAGAATTTACAGAAAATGTTGGAACAAATGTAGATAGTTGGTCAACTCGACAACCTCTTGGTATATGTGCAGGTATTACACCTTTTAACTTTCCAGCTATGGTTCCAATGTGGATGTTCCCTATTTCAATTGCATGCGGAAATACATTTATTTTAAAACCTTCCGAAAAAGATCCATCGTGCTCAATGAGATTAGCAGAATTATTTATGGAAGCAGGATTACCCAAAGGAGTTTTTAATGTAGTCAATGGGGACAAAGAAGCAGTAGATGCAATAATAAATAATAAAGATATTTCAGCAGTAAGTTTTGTGGGATCTACTCCAATAGCAAAATATATTTATGAAAACTGTGCAAAAAATGAAAAAAGAGTTCAAGCACTTGGAGGTGCTAAAAACCATTGTGTTGTAATGCCAGATGCTGATCTAGATCAAGCAGTAAACGGTTTAATGGGAGCTGCGTATGGCTCAGCAGGAGAAAGATGCATGGCACAGTCAGTTGCTGTCGCTGTTGGAAAAATTGCAGACCCATTAGTCAAAAACTTATCTAAAAAAGTTGAAGCACTTAAAGTTGGACCTGGATTAGATAAAAAATCTGAAATGGGACCATTAGTTACCAAAGCCCATCTAGAAAAAGTTAAAGGTTACGTAGATATAGGAGTTAAAGAAGGGGCTAAACTGGTAGTAGATGGTAGAAATCTAAAATTACAAGGATATGAAAAAGGTTTTTATATGGGCGGATGTTTATTTGATCAAGTTACAAAGAATATGCGTATTTATAAAGAGGAAATATTCGGACCAGTTTTATCAGTTGTTAGAGCTAAAAATTATGAAGAAGCTTTAATGTTAGTGAATGATCACGAATTTGGAAATGGTGTGAGTATATTTACTAGAGATGGTGATACAGGACGATCATTTGCCAGCAATGTTCAAATTGGAATGGTTGGAATAAATATCCCCATACCTGTACCAATGGCATTTCATAGCTTTGGAGGATGGAAAAGATCTCTCTTTGGTGATCAACACATGCATGGGCCTGAAGGTGTTAGATTTTATACTAAATTAAAAACTATAACTTCTAGGTGGCCATCAGGCATAAAGTCTGATCCAGAATTTACAATGCCAACAATGAAATAAAGATGAGAAAAAAAATTTCTTTAATAGGAGCAGGTCAAATTGGTGGAACATTAGCCCATCTAATTGCTTTAAAAGAATTAGCTGATGTTGTTTTATTTGATGTTGCAGAAGGACTTGCAAAAGGAAAAGCTTTAGATATAGCACAGTCATCAGGGGTAAGCGGTTTCAATTCAAGCATAATTGGTACAAATAATTATGAGGATATTAAAAACTCCGATGTAATTATTATTACGGCTGGGGTCCCCAGAAAACCAGGTATGAACAGAGATGACCTATTAGAAATTAATCTTAAAATTATTAAACAAGTAGCAGAAGGAATAAAAAAAAATTCTCCTAATTCTTTTATTATTTGTATAACCAATCCGCTTGACGTAATTGTTATGGCACTTCAGAAATACTCGAATTTACCAACATCTATGATAGTTGGTATGGCTGGAATATTAGACACATCTAGATTTAAATATTTTCTTTCACAAGAATTGAAAATTTCAATAAATAAAATTAATTCTCTAGTACTAGGTGGTCATGGAGATACAATGGTGCCATCACTCAACCATACTATTATTGATGGAAAATCTTTAACACAATATGTTAAAGACAAAAAAATATCACAAGAAAAATTGGACTCCATAATAGACAGAACTAGAAAAGGTGGAGCAGAAATAGTTAAATTATTGGAAAAAGGATCGGCATTTTATGCCCCAGCTGCCTCAGGAGTTGATATGGCCGAGTCGTATATTAAAGATTTAAAAAAAACATTACCATGTGCAGCACATCTAAATGGAGAATATAATGTTAAAGGGCTATATGTTGGTGTTCCAGTTGTAATTGGTAAAAACGGGGTGGAAAAAATATTGGAACTAGAATTAAATGATCAAGAAATAGATAACTTCAAAAAATCTGTTAAAGCAGTTGATGAATTATTTAATTTAGCTAAAAAAATTGACCCAAAATTATAAAATTATTTTTTAATTAAAACAATTCTTCGACCCATACAAAAAATATTTTTTGATATTTTAACTAATAATTTGTCTATTAAATTCAATATATTTAGAAAAAAATTGTTCATTGGAATATTAAAAGTTTTGGATGTTACACCCCCAGAATTTAAGAAAATTAAGCATTCGACAAATTTTTCATATTCTATGGTAAATAAATTTCCTAATTTTTCATTGAATTTTTTTTTATCGTCAAAAATTAAATTTGGTATAGCTATATTTCCTGCCCAAAGATTTTTTTCATCACTTTTTGGGTTTTTTTCATCCCAAACATTTACTGTAAAATCAAAACCTTCATGTTTCATAAGCAATGTAGCTAATTGAAAAGATACTGAACAATAAGCTTCGAAAATAATTAGCTTTCCATTTTTCTTTAAGATTCTATTCATCTCGTTAAAAAATTTTATCGGGTAAGGCAAATGATGAATCATATTGGATGAAATTACAAAGTCAAAACCTTCATCTTTAAAGTTTGTTTTTTGTGCATCTATATTTTTATAATCAAGATGATTATCATTACTCATATCTGTTAACTTTAAATTTTTATTTTTAATAAAATCTTTCAAAAAACCTGCTCCTGATCCAACTTCAATTCCAATATCATTTGTACTTATAAATTTGTTCATCCAATTGAATCTTTGATTTAGTAAAAATTTTAAATTACCTGATTTTGTTGAATTATAAAATTCCCTAGCTATTTTTGTATTAGCATGAGTTTTCATTCTATTAGATTGTTGGGTAAATTCGATTTTTTTAAATAATTTAAACATTAGATATAAATAATATATAAATGGAAAATAATTAATGTTACAAGAAAAGAAATATCAAATTAAATTAAAAAAAGATGAAATTTGTTAAATTCAAAGGCAATTACATAATAATTCCGTCAATAATCATATACGCATTTTTTGTAAACTGGATAAGTGCAAATCTCGGTGTCATGCCAATAGATACATTCGGTTTTTTTGATACAGGCTTTAATATTTTAAAAAACAAACTTCCTATTAGGGATTTCTGGATATTCACCGGTATTATCGTTGATTACTTCCAAGCACTATTTTTTTGGTTGTTTGGCGAAACTTGGAAAAGTTATGTATTTCACGCTTGTATTTTAAATATTATTGTCTCTTTAACCTTTTACTTTTTTTTGCAGGAATTAAAATTAAATAAAATTTATTCTTTTTTTTATGTAATAAGCTTTGCCACTTTATGCTACCCAGTTTCAGGAACGCCCTTTGCATATCTTCATTCTTATATTTTTTCACTCATATCAATTTTTTTAATTTGTATTTTATTAAAAAAAAACAATCCAGTAATGTGGTGTTTTTTACCTGTCTTATTTTTTCTTGCGTTTTTTTCAATGCAAACACCTAGCGTCTACATTATTCTGATTTTAAGCTTTTTTTCTTTTTACCATTTTTTTAGTAAAAAAGATTATAAATCTTTAAAGTATTTTATTTTAAGTTGTATTGGATGTATTTTTTTTCTATTTTTTTATTTGTTCTTATCTAAAACTCCACTAGAAAATTTCATTTTGCAATATTTTTTATTCCCTATTTCACTTGGAAGCGAAAGAATTTTAAATGACCCAACAGCATATGTTAGTTTAAAAGATAAAATTTCATTCAAAGGGCTTGTACTCGATTTCAAATTCGTACATATATTTTTATTTTCAATTGTAGGTTTGACAATTAAGCAATTTTATACCCAAAATCAAAATAAACTTAGTATTTACAATCTAATTATTATTTTATCATCATTTGCATTTTTATTTAGTCAACTAGTGACAGCCAATCAAATTTATATTTTTAGTTTAATACCAATTTTATCATCTGTTCTTCATTGCAATATTGAAAAGATGAAATTTAGTAAATACCTTAAAGTTTTAATTATTATATTAGTTTGTTTTGTGACCACAAAATATCACCTAAGATATAATATCGAAAGAAAATTTTTAGATTTAGAGAAAATTAATAAAAAAGAAATTCAAAATGCTGGAATTTTAGATAGTAAAATGAATAATCTTAAGTGGATTACTCCATATCATGAACCAAAAGAGGAATTATTATTTTTAAAAAACTCAATTGATTATTTAAAAAAAGACAAAAGAAGAAAAACATTGATAACTCATTATCATTTTATCTCAACACTTTTAGATGAAGATTTAAACATTTTAAATAGATGGTATTTGTTTGGTAATGATACCCACCCAACAGAGACGCACAAGTACTTTCAATTTTATCAAAATATGGTAAATAAAAATATTGATGATAATGAGGTCCAAGTAATTTACTTACTTAGTCAAAAAGACGAAATACCTTTTGATAATATTAAAAATTACTTTACTGAGAAGTGTTTTAAAAATAAAATAATTGTAGAGAATAGATTTTCCTCACATGAAATTATAAAATGTAAAAAATAATATGAATATTCACGAACATCAGGCAAAAGAAATATTATCAAAATTTGGGGCACCTGTTACAAATGGTTTTGTTATTTTTAAACCTCAAGAGGTAAATGAAAAAATAAATAAATTAAAATCTAACAAGCTAGTGGTAAAAGCTCAAATCCATGCAGGTGGAAGGGGTAAAGCCGGAGGTGTAAAATTGGTTGATAGATCAGAAGTTAATTCCGTAGTTCAAAAAATGTTCGGAAAAGTTCTTGTTACCCACCAAACTGGGCCCGAAGGAAAGAAAGTTAAAAGAATCTATATACAAGAAGCATACGATATTGAAAAAGAATTTTATTTATCATGCCTAGTTGATAGAGAAAGTTCAAAAATAGCTTTTATCAGTAGTACTGAAGGTGGTGTAGATATTGAATCTGTAGCAAAAAATAATCCTAAAAAAATTTTAACTACAAAAGTAGATTTAAAAGATAATTTAAGTGATGAAGATATTCAAAAAATTATTAAAATATTTTCTTTCGATAAACATCAAAAAAAAGATGCTGAAAATTTAGTTAATGCATTATTTAATATCTTAATTTCAAAAGATGCTTCACTAATTGAAATCAATCCACTTGTTATTACAAAACAAAAAAAACTAATCTGTTTAGATGCTAAAATGAATTTTGATGACAATGCAATGTATCGCAGAGCTGAAATTTTAAAACTAAGAGATCTCAATGAGGAAGAGCCAGCAGAAATAGAAGCAAGTAAATTTGGTTTGGCATATATAAAATTAAACGGGTCTATCGGATGTATGGTTAATGGGGCCGGTCTCGCAATGTCAACTATGGACATAATAAAATTATATGGCGAGGAACCTGCAAATTTTCTTGATGTAGGTGGAGGTGCTACTAAGGAACAAGTTTCCGCTGCTTTCAAATTAATTCTATCTGACAAAAAAGTTAAAGGAATTTTAATAAATATTTTTGGAGGTATAATGCAATGCGATGTACTCGCTCAAGGTGTTGTAGAAGCCGCAAAGGAGATCAATATTAAAGTGCCACTAGTTGTTAGGTTAGCAGGGACAAATTTTGAAAAAGGTAAAGAAATTTTAGATAAATCAGAACTTAAAATTTTATCTGCATCAGATTTAAATGATGCAGCGAAAAAAATTGTAAACGCAATAAAATAAATGTCAGTTTTAGTTGATAAAAACACAAAAGTTATTTGCCAGGGTTTCACTGGAAAGCACGGCACCTTTCACTCGGAACAGGCTTTAAAATATGGGACCGAACTGGTTGGTGGTGTTACACCTAAAAAAGGTGGGACCAAGCATCTTGGGCTTCCAGTCTTTAATACTGTAGCTGAGGCAAAAGAATATACATCAGCAAATGCCACAATGATTTATGTACCTCCAAAGTTTGCGGCTGCAGCAATTATTGAAGCAATTGATGCAGAAATAGATTTAATTGTTTGTATAACCGAGGGAATACCAATTTTTGATATGATGAAAGTAAAAAAAAAAATTATAAATAGCAAAAGTAGACTTATTGGGCCAAACTGCCCAGGTATAATTACACCAGAAGAATGTAAGATTGGAATAATGCCAGGCTCGATTCATAAGAAAGGTTCTGTAGGTATTGTTTCAAGATCAGGCACATTAACTTATGAGGCGGTAGCTCAAACAACTGAAAACGGTTTGGGGCAATCAACCTGTATTGGTATTGGAGGAGATCCTATCAATGGAACAAACTTTATTGACTGTCTAGATCTTTTTTTAAAGGATAAAGATACTCACTCAATTGTTATGATTGGAGAAATTGGCGGTTCAGCAGAGGAAGAAGCTGCGGAATTTCTTAAAAAGTCAAAGTTAAAAAAACCTACAGTTGGTTTTATAGCTGGATTGACAGCCCCTCCAGGCAGAAGAATGGGACATGCTGGCGCAATAATATCAGGTGGTAAAGGGGGCGCAGAGGACAAAATAGAGGTTATGAAATCAGCAGATATTACGATATCAAAATCTCCAGCTGATATCGGAAAAACTATTTACGAAAAACTTAATAATTAAAATTCTTTTTTTGTGTTATTATAATTATTAATAAATATGGCCAACGGAAAAAATAATAACATTTTTGAAAAAACATCATTTCTAGGAGCAAACAGCTCCCAGTTTATTCAAGAATTATACGCAGAGTATCTTAATAACCCTCAGAAAGTACCAAACGAGTGGAAGATATTTTTCGAAGGGCTGAACGATGAAAAAGATGGAATTATAAAAAATGCAAATGGTCCAAGTTGGGCAAGAAAAAAAAAGATAAAAAATAATTTAGAAAATAATTTTGATGTCAATAAGGATAAAAATGGAAATTTAGAAATTTTTCCTGATAAAGACAATGTATTAGAAGCAGCAAAAAATTCTGTAAGAGCAAATATGCTTGTGAGAGCTTTTAGAATTAGAGGACACTTAATCTCAAACCTTGACCCGCTTGGTCTTCAAAAAAGAGAAAAACACTCGGAGTTAAAACCTGAAAGTTATGGTTTTTCAGAAAAAGATTTAAGTAAAAAAATATTTTTAGATGGAGTTCTTGGTATACAATCAGCAACTTTACAAGAAATTTTATCAATTGCAAAAGAAACCTACTGTAGAAGTATAGGATTCGAATTTATGCATATGTCAGATCCTGAAGAAAGAACATGGATAAGAGATAGAATTGAGGGTAAAGAAAAGTCAATCAAATTCACATTAAATGGAAAGAAAGCAATTTTAAATAAATTAGTCGAGTCAGAGGGTTTTGAAAAATTTTTACACGTAAAATTTGTTGGTACAAAAAGATTTGGCTTAGATGGCGCAGAGTCATTAATTCCGGCCTTGGAACAAATTATTAAAAGAGGAGGTAATTTAGGAGTTAAAGAAGTCAAAATTGGAATGCCTCATAGAGGCAGACTAAACGTGCTTGCCAACATGATGCAAAAACCTTTTAAAGCTATTTTTAAAGAA
Source organism: uncultured Pelagibacteraceae bacterium (assembly GCA_902519465.1). Lineage (GTDB taxonomy): Bacteria > Pseudomonadota > Alphaproteobacteria > Pelagibacterales > Pelagibacteraceae > Anoxypelagibacter. The sequence continues at coordinate 48,561 of CABYJW010000003.1, read as the reverse complement.
TTTTTTGGTGAAAAAATTACCTCAAAAAAAGATTTTGAAGGAGATGTAAAATATCATTTAGGAGCATCAGCAAATAGGGAATTTGATGGAAACTTAGTTCATATAAGTTTAACAGATAACCCATCGCATTTAGAAGCTGTAAATCCAGTTGTTCTTGGACAAGTTAGAGCAAAACAATTTTTTCATAAAGATAAGGAAAGAAAAAAAGTAATACCAGTTTTAATTCACGGAGATGCGGCATTTGCCGGACAAGGAGTTGTTGCAGAATGTTTCGCTATGTCCGGGTTACCAGGACATAATACCGGTGGAACAATTCATATTATAGTTAATAATCAAATTGGATTTACAACGGCACCACGGTTCGCGAGATCATCTCCTTATCCCTCAGATTTAGCAAAAATGGTTCAAGCACCAATATTTCATGTGAACGGGGATGATCCAGAGGCGGTTGTGCACTGCGCAAAAATTGCAACTGAGTTTAGACAAAAATTTAATAGAGATGTAGTTATTGACATGGTTTGCTACAGAAGATTTGGCCATAACGAAGGCGATGAACCATCATTTACTCAGCCATTGATGTATAAAAAAATAAAAAATCATCCTTCTACCTTAGAAATATATGGTCAAAAACTTATTAAAGAAGGGTTAGTTACAAAAGCAGAAATTGAAAGTAGCAAGAAAAAATTTAGAGAGTTTTTAAATAATGAATTTGTTGGAGCAAAAGATTACAAGGTTAAAATGAAATGGTTTGATGGAGTATGGTCACGCTTTAAACCAGAAATAGGCAAAGACAGAAGAGGTGTGACCGGAGTAAAAAAAGAAAACCTCATAGAAATTGGAAAAAAAATTACACAATTACCAAAAAATTTTAATATTCATAAAACTTTAATAAAAATTTTTGAAAATAAGCAAAAAATGTTCACACAAAATCACCAGATTGATTGGTCCACAGCTGAATTACTTGCCTTTGCAACACTTTTAAATGATGGATTCTCTGTAAGATTATCAGGGCAAGACTCAGGAAGAGGAACTTTTAGTCAAAGACATTCAGTTCTAAGAAATCAGGATAGTCATGAGAGATATATCCCCTTGCAACATGTGTCGGAGAAACAAAAAAACTTTGAAGTAATAGACAGTCTTCTTTCTGAATTAGGTGTTCTTGGTTTTGAATTTGGTTACTCTCTATCTGAACCTGAGACGCTTGTGCTCTGGGAAGCACAATTTGGAGATTTTGTTAATGGTGCACAAGTCGTTATTGATCAATTTATTTCATCGGGAGAGTCAAAGTGGTCAAGAGCAAGTGGACTTGTGATGCTATTACCCCATGGATACGAAGGCCAAGGTCCTGAACATTCTTCAGGCAGATTAGAAAGGTTTTTGCAGTTATGTGCCCAGGATAATTTACAAGTAGTAAATTGTACAACACCAGCAAACTATTTTCATGTTCTTAGAAGACAAATGCATAGAGACTTTAGAAAACCACTTATAGTCATGACACCTAAGTCACTCTTAAGGCACAAAAGATGTTTATCAAATCTAGAAGATTTTACAAAAAAGAATACATTTCATAGAATTTTAGAAGATAGTGCTTATTTAAAAGGAAGCAAACTTGTTTCTCTAAAAAAAGATAAAAAAATAAAAAAAGTCGTTATGTGTTCAGGCAAAATTTATTATGATCTTATAGAGCAAAGAGAAAAGATAAAAAATGATAGCGTAGCGTTCTTAAGAATTGAACAGCTATACCCTTTTCCTGTAAAACAGGTTGGAAAGCAGCTTAAAAGATATAAAAATGCAAAATTTTTTTGGTGTCAAGAAGAGCCAAAAAATATGGGTGCATGGAATACAGCGCGACACTATATTGATAGAACTTTAGATATCATTCAAGTAAAAGGAGAAAAGGTCAAATATGTTGGACGAAATGCTGCAGCATCACCTGCCACAGGAAATTTAAATAAACATCTTGCAGAACAAAAAGAAATATTAGAAAAGGTAATAAACAACTAGATGTCAGAAAAAATAATAGTTCCAGCTTTAGGAGAATCAGTTACAGAGGCCACAGTATCAAAGTGGCTTAAAACTGTTGGAGAAGAGGTAAATTCAGATGAGCCATTAGTAGAACTAGAAACTGACAAGGTTAATGTTGAAGTTCCATCACCCTCTGATGGAATTTTAGAAAAAATCTCAGTAAAAGAGGGAACAACCGTTGAAGTCGGTACCCTTTTAGGAAGTGTGGGAGCTAATGACACAAAACCAGTTACAGATAAAAAAGAAAAAAAATATACACCACCTCCAAAAAAAGAAAAAAGTACTCCTATTTATGATGAAGAACCGAAAAAAAATGAGGAAGTATTCGAAATAAATAAACCAATCTCTAATGGCAAGGAAACACTTATTTTAAACGAGGCAGAAAAAGAGGAAGCTCCATTAATTTTAGATCAAGAACATAAAACTGAAAAAATAAAAAAAACAAAAGTAAAAACAGCCTCACCATCTGCCAGAAAAATAGCCCAAGACAAAAATATTAGCTTAGACCAAGTCGAAGGCTCTGGAAGAAGAGGCATGGTTTTAAAAGAAGATTTGATTAATCTAATGGGCACTAAGCCTGCTCCAAATTTAAAAAAGACAAAAGATGGCCCAGAGGAAAGAATTAAAATGACAAGATTAAGATTAACAATAGCAAAAAGATTAAAAGAAGCCCAAAATAATGCTGCAATGCTTACAACTTTTAACGAAGTTGATATGCATAATATAATGGAAATAAGAAAAAATTATCAAGAAGAGTTTAAAAAAAAATATTCAGTAAAATTAGGTTTCATGTCATTTTTCGTTAAAGCTAGTATTGCTGCCTTAAAAAATTACCCAGCTATAAATGCTGAAATTCAGAATGAGGAAATTGTTTATAAAAATTATTATAATATAAGTTTTGCAGTTGGTACTGAAAAAGGTCTAGTTGTTCCAGTTTTAAGAAATCCTGATGAAATGTCTTTTGCTGATATTGAAAAAAATATTGCTAATATTGGTGAGAAAGCCAGAAATGGCAAATTAACAATAAATGATTTACAAGGAGGCACTTTTACAATAACTAACGGAGGTATTTACGGATCAATGCTTTCTACTCCAATACTCAATCCACCTCAGTCAGGAGTATTAGGTATGCATAATATAATTGATCGAGCAGTTGTGATAAATGGTGAAATAAAAATTCGCCCAATGATGTATTTAGCATTATCCTATGACCATAGAATTGTTGATGGCAAAGAGGCAGTATCATTTTTAAAAAATATCAAGGACTTTTTAGAAGAACCAAAAAGACTTTTTTTAAACGTTTAAGAAATGGAAAAAAATTTTGATTTAATAGTAATAGGTGGTGGGCCCGGCGGATATGTGTGTGCAATCAGGGCTGCTCAGTTAGGTCTAAAAACTGCGTGTGTCGAGTCTAGGGGAACATTAGGTGGAACTTGTTTGAATGTTGGATGTATTCCCTCCAAGAGTTTACTTAATTCTTCAGAGCTTTTTTCAAAAGCAAAAAATCATTTTAATAACATTGGTATAGAAACAGGAGATGTTAAATTAAATCTTAATAAAATGATGATAAATAAAAGTAAATCCGTCCAAATTTTAACTAAGGGCGTTGAATTCTTATTCAAAAAAAATAAAGTAACCTATATAAAGGGGAAAGGAGTCCTGTTTTCAAAAAATGATGTAGTAGTTTATCAAGACGGAAAAAAAACATCTTACAAATCTCAAAATATTGTTATTGCTACCGGCTCATCTTCCGTTTCTCTTTCTGGTATAAATATAGATGAAAAAAATATAATATCATCTACTGGTGCACTTTCATTGGAGAAAGTACCAACAAATTTAGTGATAATTGGCGGTGGTTATATTGGTCTGGAAATGGGTTCAGTTTGGTCGAGACTCGGTTCAAAGGTTACCGTAATCGAATATTTAGATCATATAACACCTGGGATGGATAAAGAAATTTCTAAGGAATTTCAGAAAATTTTAACAAAGCAAGGAATTAAATTTTTATTAGAAAACAAAGTTACATCTGTAAAAAATAAAAATGACAAAGTCCTAGTTGATTTTATTGATAATAAAACAAATAAAAAATCTAGTTTAGAATGTGATAAGGTTTTAGTTTCAGTTGGGAGAAAACCCTACACAGAGGGCTTAAATTTAACAAAATTAGGTATAAAAAAAGACCAGGCAGGAAGAATAGAAGTAAATAAAAATTTTCAAACTTCATTAGAAAATATTTTTGCAATAGGCGATGTTATTAAAGGACCGATGCTAGCTCACAAAGCAGAGGAAGAAGGAATAGCAGTCGCTGAAATTTTAGCTGGGCAATCTGGTCATGTGAATTACGACGTTGTTCCAGGTGTAATATATACCTCTCCTGAAGTTGCAACTGTAGGAAAAACTGAGGAAGATCTCAAAGATTTAAATATAAATTACAAAGTTGGCAAATTCCCATTTCTTGCTAATTCAAGAGCCAAAGTTAACAATGAGTCGGAAGGATTCGTAAAAATTTTGGCCGATGCAAAAACAGATAAGGTTTTAGGTGTTCATATAATTGGACCTCATTGTGGTGATATGATTGCTGAAATGGCTTTAGCTATGGAATTTGGTGCAAGTTCAGAGGATATAGCTAGAACTTGTCATGCTCATCCAACTCATACTGAAGCAATTAAAGAAGCAGCTCTGGCAGTTGATAAGAGACCTATTCATTTTTAAGTAACTAATTCATGAAAGTACCAGTTCTAATTCCAAGAATATTTGACCATCCCCATACTTATTTATCTGGAAAGTTTGGAAAATTGAAAGCGGGTTCTATTGTTCAAGTTCCCTTTGGCAGGGAAAAGGAAATAGGAGTTGTATGGGATAAAGCAGAGGAAACTAAAAAAAATTTTCAGCTAAAAACTATTTTAGAAATTAAACCATTTTCATTTAGTGATAAATTAATTAACTTTATTAACTGGTTTTCTATTTACAATTTAGTTCCAAAAGGAATGGTTTTAAAAATGTTTTTAGGAAATGACTTGTTGTCATCTAAGAAATCTGATTTCAAACTTCAATATATTAGTAACGAAAAAATTAGATTTGAATTAAATGACGACCAAAAAAAATGTTTAAAAGACATTCAAAATTTTGGAAATAACTTTAGTGTTACTTTGTTGCAAGGTATTACTGGATCTGGAAAAACTTTAGTTTATTTTGAAAGAATAAAAGAAAGTTTAAAAAAAAATAAACAAGTTTTAGTTTTGTTACCAGAAATTTTCTTAACGAATCAATTTAACAAAAGATTTGAAGATTATTTTGGTTTTAAACCCTCTATTTGGCATTCTAAAATTACAAAAAAAAATAAAAGAATTATTTGGCAAAATATAAATAATGGGAAAATAGGATTAGTAGTTGGAGCAAGATCATCTTTATTTTTACCTTTTAAAAATCTTGATTTGATAGTTGTAGATGAAGAACATGACAACTCATATAAGCAAGACGAAGGTATAAGATACAATGCCAGAGACATGGCTATTTCACGTGGATCCTTCGAGAATGTTCCAGTAATTCTTTCTACTTCAATTCCATCTCTAGAAACTTACAAAAATGTTAAAAGCAAAAAATATAATATAACTAAATTGAATAAAAGATATAAAGATTTTTCTCTTCCTAATGCAGAAATTATAAATCTCAACTTAACAAAAAAAAGTAAGAATATTTGGTTAGATATCAAAACATTAAATTTAGTGAAAAAATATTTAGATAAAGGAGATCAAGTTCTATTTTTCCTAAACAGAAGAGGATATGCACCATTCATGATTTGTAAAGTTTGCGGTTATAAACTTGAATGTCCCAACTGCTCAATATTTTTAACATTTCATAAATATTTAAATAAGGCATTGTGCCATCATTGTGGTCATAAAACTCAAATTAAAAATAAATGTAAAAATTTTGATACAGCTTGTGATTTTCAAATGTATGGGCCTGGAGTAGAAAAGATTTTTTCTGAGTTAAAACAAATTTTCCCTCAAAAAAAAATTAAGATTTTATCTAGTGATTTTCTAACTAAAAAAAAAGAAACTTACGAATTATTGAATGATATTGAAAAAAATAAAGTAAATATTTTGGTGGGCACTCAGTTGATTTCAAAAGGTTTTAACTTTCCAAATTTGAATTGCATAGTGGTCGTAGATGCAGATTTTTCAGGAATGGGATTTGATTTAAGATCCACGGAAAAAAATATACAACTTTATAACCAACTTAGCGGAAGAGCAGGAAGGTTTAGTAAAGATTCAATTATAATTTATCAAACATTCAATCCCAGAGATGAAACGTTAAAAAATATACTTCAAAATAAACAAGATGAATTTCTCGAAGAAGAATTTTTATTAAGAAAGAAAAAAAACCTTCCACCATTTGCAAGATTGATCGCTTTTATCGTCTCATCAAAAAATGAGAGAGATGGTTTAATTGAAGCAAAAAAAATTAAAAAAATTTTGTCATCAATACAAAATATTGATGTAATGGGCCCTGTAACTTCACCAATATTTAAAATTAAAAATAATTACCGAACAAGATTGTTGTTAAGATCACCAATAAACTTATTTCCCCAAAAACAAATTAGCCAAATTTTAAAATTACTTAAAGTTTCGAAAAAAATAAAACTTACAGTTGATGTTGATCCACTAAACTTTAGCTAAAATGCCTTTTGTATGCACTTGAACAGTGCATTTTCCTGTGATACGAAAACCTCTAAATTCATGAAGAAAATCATCAAAAAATTTAAAAAATTAAAGTAAAATGAACTCTTTTTCATCAGAAATATCCCGTAGGTATGCATTAGCGCTATATGATCTTTCAAAGGAAAATAATCAAACAGAAGAGTTTGTAGGGAATATTAAAGAATTTATGAAAGTTTTTAATTCTAATGAAAGCTTGCGATTTTTTATAAAAAATCCCACATATTCTGTTGAGGATCAAAAATCTGTATTTAATAAAATTTTAGCACAAATGAAAATGAACAAAATGATAAAAAATTTCTTTTCACTATTAATAATTAAAAAAAGAATTTTCTTTGTAGACAAAATTGCTAAAAAATTTTTGAATATAATTTCTATTAAAAAAGGGGAATTATCTTTAAATATTGTATCTGCAAACAAACTTGAAGAAAAAGAAATTTTGGATTTAGAAAAAGAAATTTCATTAAATCTTAAAAATAAACTTAAACTAAATTGCAAAACTGACCCTTCATTAATTGGCGGTTTAGTTTTGCAAATTGGAAGTTTGATGATAGACACCTCTTTGAAAAACAAATTAAATAAGTATAAAAAATCAATGATGGAAAACTAAAGTGGACATTAATCCTTCTGAAATAACTAAAATTTTAAAAGAACAGATAAAAAACCTTGGAGAGAAAACTGAAGTTTCTGAGATAGGCAAAGTACTTTCTGTTGGAGATGGTATTGCAAGGGTATATGGCCTTGATAATGTGCAGGCTGGGGAAATGGTTGAGTTTAAAGATGGCTCTAAAGGGATGGCATTAAATTTAGAAAGCGATAACGTTGGAATCGTGATTTTTGGTGATGATAAATCAATTAAAGAGGGTGATACCGTCAAAAGAACTGGAACCATAGTTGATGTTCCTGTTGGAAAAGAATTATTAGGAAGAGTAGTAGATGCTTTAGGTAACCCAATTGACGGCAAGGAAGTTCTTAAAAAAGGAATTAAAAGAAAAAGAGTTGAGGTTAAAGCACCAGGTATAATTCCAAGAAAGTCAGTAAACGAACCAATGCAAACAGGTTTAAAGGCAATTGACAGTTTAATACCAATTGGAAGAGGTCAAAGAGAATTAATAATTGGTGACAGACAAACTGGAAAAACAGCAGTTGCAATAGATACAATAATAAATCAAAAAAAAATAAACGAGTCATCTGATGAAAAAAAAAAGCTATATTGTATTTATGTTGCAATTGGCCAAAAAAGATCAACCGTAGCTCAAATTCTTAAAACACTTCAAGACGCTGGAGCAATGGATTATACAATAATTGTATCTGCAACAGCATCAGACCCTGCGCCTTTGCAGTTTTTGGCACCATATACCGGTTGTACTTTTGGAGAATTTTTTAGAGATAACGGGATGCACGCTTTAATTATATATGATGATTTATCAAAACAAGCTGTTGCATATAGACAAATGTCACTATTATTGAGAAGACCTCCAGGACGAGAAGCATATCCTGGTGATGTATTCTACCTGCATAGTAGATTATTAGAAAGAGCTGCTAAACTAAACGACGATAATGGAGGTGGTTCACTTACAGCATTACCAATTATTGAAACCCAAGCAGGAGATGTTTCAGCATATATTCCTACAAATGTAATCTCGATTACTGATGGTCAAATCTTTTTAGGCACCGAGTTATTTAACCAAGGTATCAGACCAGCTGTAAATGTCGGACTTTCTGTTTCAAGGGTCGGATCAGCTGCCCAAACAAAAGCTATGAAAAAAGTTGCAGGATCAATTAAATTAGAACTGGCTCAATATCGTGAAATGGCAGCGTTTGCTCAATTTGGTTCAGATTTAGACGCGTCAACGCAGAAACTTTTGAATAGAGGATCCAAACTAACTGAATTATTGAAACAAGATCAGTACAGCCCTATGACAGTTGCTGAACAAGTAGTGATTATATATGCAGGAGTTAAAGGATATTTAGACAGTATCGATATAAGTGAAATTCGTTCATTTGAAAAAGGTCTCTTAGACTTAGTTAAAACCGAAAATCCAGAAATAATAGACTCAATTCAAAAGAGTGGAAAAATAGAAGAAAATATAGATAAGATCCTTACCGAAGTTATCACAAATTATAAAAAAAAAAATTTTGAGAAAAAATAATGCCAAGCTTAGATGACCTAAGAAAAAGAATTTCAAGTGTTAAATCAACACAAAAAATTACAAAAGCTATGAAGATGGTTGCAGCCGCAAAGCTTCGTAAAGCACAAGAAATGGCCGAAAATGGAAGACCTTATAGTGATAAAATGAATGTGATTATTCAAAATTTAAGCAAAGCTATAAACGATCCCTCGAATGCACCAAAACTTTTAATTGGTTCTGGCGATGACAAAACGCATTTGTGTGTTGTGATGACAGCTGACAGGGGTTTATGTGGAGGTTTTAATACTAATATTGTCAAGCAGGCAAAGAATTACTTTAACAAAATTTTAAAAGAGTCTAAAAATCTCAAAATAATTACTGTAGGAACAAAGGGGTTAGATCAATTAAAAAGAGAATACGGCAAGTATATTGTTAAAAAAATTGACTTCAAAAATAAAAAACAAATTACCTTTAAAGATGCTTCACTAGTCGGAGATGAAATTGTAAAATTATTTCAAAATAATGAATTTGATAAATGTATAATTTTTTATAATAAATTTAAAAATGTAATGACACAAATACCTCAGTCACAACAATTAATACCTGCAAAAAAAGAGGATGAGACCAAAACAGAACAAGAGTCGTCTTATGATTTTGAACCAGAGGAAGATGAAATATTAGAGGATCTTCTGCCAAAAAATATCTCAACTCAAATTTATAAAGGATTTTTGGAAAATTCTGCAAGTGAACAAGGATCCAGAATGACAGCTATGGATAATGCGACAAGAAATGCAGGTGATTTAGTGGAAAAACTAACAATAAATTATAATAGAAGTAGACAAGCCGCTATCACAAAAGAATTAATTGAAATAATATCAGGGGCAGAAAGTTTATAAATGAATCAAAACGGAAAAATTATTCAAGTAATCGGAGCTGTTGTAGATGTTCAATTCGAAGGAGATCTGCCGGAAATTTTAACAGCTTTAGTCGTTGATAACTCAGGCAATAAACTGATTTTAGAAGTAGCCCAACATTTGGGAGAAAATAGTGTTAGGACAATAGCTATGGATAGTACTGAAGGTCTTAAGAGAGGAGACCAAGTAAAAAATACAGGTTCCCCGATAAGTGTGCCCGTTGGACCAGAGACTCTCGGACGTATTATTAATGTTATTGGAGAACCAATAGATCAAAAAGGTGAAGTTAAAACAAAGGAGAGATGGCCTATACACAGAGAAGCCCCAAAATTTACAGATCAGTCCACAGAAACTGAAATTTTAGAGACAGGAATTAAAGTAATCGATCTTTTAGCACCTTATTCCAAAGGTGGAAAAATAGGTTTATTTGGTGGAGCAGGTGTTGGAAAAACAGTTATTATCATGGAGCTAATTAACAACATTGCAAAGGCTCATGGTGGATTTTCAGTATTTGCTGGAGTAGGTGAACGAACAAGAGAAGGAAATGATTTATATCATGAAATGATAGAATCAGGTGTAATTAAACCTGAGGGAAAAGGTTCTAAAGCTGCTTTAGTTTATGGACAAATGAACGAACCGCCTGGTGCCAGAGCACGAGTTGGATTAACCGGATTAACAGTTGCTGAATATTTTAGAGATAAGGAAGGCCAGGATGTTTTATTTTTTGTAGATAATATATTTAGATTTACTCAAGCAGGCTCAGAGGTTTCAGCCTTATTAGGAAGAATTCCATCAGCAGTTGGATATCAACCAACATTAGCCACCGATATGGGAAATTTACAAGAGAGAATTACAACTACAGGAAAAGGATCTATCACCTCAGTACAAGCCATCTATGTGCCAGCAGATGATTTAACAGACCCTGCTCCAGCTACTTCATTTTCACATTTGGATGCAACAACAGTTCTTTCTAGACAAATAGCTGAACTAGGAATTTATCCAGCTGTTGATCCACTTGACTCTACTTCTAGAATCTTGGACCCAAGAATTTTGGGAGAGGAACATTATAGAGTAGCAAGACAAGTTCAAAAAATCTTGCAAACCTATAAATCTCTACAAGATATAATTGCAATTCTAGGCATGGATGAGCTTTCCGAAGAGGACAAATTGACTGTTGCACGAGCAAGAAAAATACAAAGATTTTTATCGCAACCTTTTTTTGTGGCAGAAGTATTTACCGGAACACCAGGTAAGCTTGTAAGTTTGGATGCTACAATTAAGGGTTTCGACTCGATTTGCAAGGGAGAGTACGACCACTTGCCTGAGGCTGCTTTTTATATGGTAGGCACTATTGAAGAGGTTATTGCAAAAGCAGAAAAAATGGCAAAAGAAGCTGCAGCTTAAATGGATGAAAATTTTAATATAGAAATTATTTCTCCTGAAAAAAAACTATTTGCAGAAAAGGGCAAGTCAGTAACCATACCCTCTTTTGAAGGTGAAATGACCATTTTACCCGATCACATTTCTATAATTACTTTTTTAAGGCCCGGAGTCATAAATATCAATGAAAATAAAAAGAAATATTTTGTAGAGGAGGGAACAGTTGAGTTCGCAAAAAACAATCTAACAATATTATCCTCAACCATCATCGACCTCGATAGTCTCTCAAAAGATGTTATTTTAAGTATGCTTGAAGCCAGCAAAAAAGAATTAAACCAAGAAAATGTAGATGATAAAAAGCGGTATATTATTTCTCATAAAATTGACTGTTTATCACAAATTAGTTTATAAAATTTCTTATTTTTGGCATAAGTTGCTCGTAAACTTTCTTTTTAAAATCAACGATTACATTTGGTAAATTTTCAATATCTAACCATTGCCACTCAATAAACTCTGGTTTATCTATTTCTAAGTTTATTTCTTCATCATTACCTAAAAATTTAACAATAAACCACTTTTGTTTTTGACCTCTAAATTTTCCTCTCCAAATTTTTCCCAAAAGGTAATTCGGCAATTCATATTCAAACCAACCATCAATTTCACTGAGTATTTTGATATTTTGCATTCCGGTTTCTTCATGAAGCTCTCTTTTCATTGCTTCAGTTAAGTCTTCGCCCTTATTAACGCCACCTTGCGGCATCTGCCATTTATCTACTGGATTATCTTTCCTTTTACCTACAAAAACTTGATTTTTTTTATTTAAAACTATTACTCCAACACCTATCCTTAAAGGTAGTTTTTTTATAGAGATCATAGAGTTAAAAGTTTTAAAGCATAATTTAATTGATTATCAGAAGGACTGTCAGTTTTAAAATTTTGACCCTGCTCTTCAATAAAAATATCTGGAGCTACACCCACATCTGAAATTGATTTACCTGATGGTAAATAGTATTTAGAAACTGTTAACCGTATTCCACCACCATCACTCAGCGGAATAATAGATTGAACTGAGCCTTTTCCATATGTTTTTTCTCCAAGTATGATTGCTCTTTTATGATCTTTAAGCGCACCTGCAACTATTTCAGATGCTGATGCAGAGCCATTATTAATTATAATTATTAAGGGCTTTCCATTGACTTTATCTCCCTTTCTTGCAAAAAACCTTCTGTTCTCAATAGATTTCCTCCCTTTAGTTGAAACAATTTCTCCATCGTTTAAGAAAAAATCTGTAATACTTACTGCTTGGGTTAAAAGTCCTCCAGGATTATTTCTAAGATCAAGAATATATCCGATTGGTTTATTCTTTCTTTCAAAATCACTTATTTTTTTATTTAATTGGTTACTACTGTTGCTATTAAAGGCTTTTAATTTTATATAGGCGATATTTTTTTGTACTATTTTAGCTTCTACTGATTTGATTTGAATTATTTCTCTCTTTAAAATCTTTTCTAAAGCTTTTTTTTCACCTTTTCTTCTTATTGTAAGTTTAATTTTTGAATCAATTGGACCCCTCATCATTTTAACTGCCTCCATGAGTGATTTACCTTGAACCTGCTTGTCATCAATTTTTACAATATAATCACCAGATTTAATCCCCGCTCTAGATGCCGGGGTATCATCGATTGGGGAAATTACTTTCACTACTCCAGCCTCCATACCAACCTCAATTCCAAGTCCACCAAACTCCCCCCTCGTATCTGTTTCCATACTTTTAAAAAGTTCAGGATTCATGTAAGCAGAATAGGGATCTAGAGATTGAAGCGCACCATTAATAGCAGAATCTAGCATTTCAGATTGATCTACGTCTTCGACATATTCTTTTTTAATTTTCTCTAAAACTTCTCCAAACAAATCAATTTTTTTATAAAGCTTTTCATTCGTGTTACTATGAAGATTTCCTGTAAACATGAAAAATAGTATTAATATTTTAAATATTCTAATCATGTAACAACTCCACTAATTTCAGATGGATCACACCACATTTTTTCTAAATCATAAAATTTTCTTTTTTCAGGATGAAATATATGAACGATTATATCAATTGCGTCTATCAATTTCCAATCTGCACTAGTTTTTCCTTCAATATTATATTTTCCCAAACCATTTTTAACTAATTCTTTTACAATTATTTCTGACAAAGATTGTATATGCCTTGAAGATGTTCCGGAGGCTATAATCATATAATCAGCAATTGAAGACTTACCTTTTAAATTTATTGATATAATATTTTTAGCTTTACTATCATTTAGAGCTTTTTCTATTATTTTTTTTTGTTTTAAAACTTCCATTATTTATATTTTAAGTAATTTTTTCTTAATTTTGAAGAAGAAATATTGATCCTTTTTGACTTAATAAATTTAATTTTTTCTTTTCCTAGATAATTGTAAGCTTTACATTTAAATATTTGTTTTAAATAGCCATTTCTTGGAAAAACAACAATTTTACAAAAATCTGAAATTTTTTGCCAATCATGCCATTTATGAAATTTTAAAAGGTTGTCTGATCCCATTAAAAAAAATATTTCTGACTTTTTATATTTTTTTTTAAGATACTTTACTAAATTAATGGTTTTAGATGACCTTATGGTATCATCATAAGTTTCAATTTTAATTCTATTGACCTTTGATATTACGTTTCTTGAAAAATTGACTCTTTTTTGTAATGAAAAATAAGACTTATTCTTTAAAGGATTTTTCTTTGTTACTGCCCAAATCAAAAACTTAAGCTTTAATTTTTTTATAGCAAATTTGGAAATCTCTAAATGACCTACATGTGGCGGATCAAAAGTGCCACCCAAAACTCCAATTTTTTTATGATTTTTCTTCGGCACACCCATTAGTTAAGATCTTATCGAACCATTGCCTTTAACTATGTACTTGTAGGAAGTTAACTGATTTATGCCAACAGGACCTCTTGGTGGCATTTTATTAGTTGAAATTCCAATCTCACCACCAAATCCAAATTCTCCCCCATCAGCAAATTGTGTTGAAGCATTATGCATCGCAATTGAACTGTTAACACCTTTTAAAAAACTTTTTGCAGTTTTATTATTATTAGTAATAATACTATCTGTATGCATAGTGCCATATTTTAAAATATGAGACACAGCTTCATCCACACCTTTTACTGATTTGATTGAAATTATTGAGTCCAAGTATTCTGTTTGCCAGTCCTTTTCAGTTGCTTTTTTTAATCTATAATTAAATATTTTATTTATTTTATCATCTACTCTAACCTCACAACCTATTCTAATTAAAGCATTAATAATCTCGGTTCCATGAGATGATAAAATCCTGTCATTTATTAAAAGAGTTTCTAATGCCCCACAAATGCTTGTTCTTCTCATCTTGGCATTAATTATAATCTTTTTAGCCATTTCTAAACTTGAGTTTTTATCTAAATAAATATGACATAATCCTTCAAGATGTCCGATTACATTTACTTTAGATAGTTTCTGAACTTTTTTGACTAAATTTTTACCCCCTCTTGGAACAACCAAATCAATATAATTACTCATTTTAGAAAGAATAAAGTCGACAATTTTTCTGTCTTTTTTTTCAATAAATTGGACACAATTTTTATCAATTTTATTTTTTTTTAAAGCTCTCCTAAATAGTTTAGCTAAAAATCTATTTGTATAATAAGCCTCAGAACCACCTCGCAAGATTACACAGTTGCCAGATTTTAAGCATAGCGATGCGACGTCTGCAGTGACATTTGGTCTACTCTCATATATTACAGATATAACGCCTATTGGAATTGATACTTTCTCAATTTTTAGTTTATTTGATCTTTTCCATTTAGACAAAACTTGACCAACAGGGTTCTTAAATTTTTCAATAGTTTTTATACTTGATATAATCTGATTAATCTTTTCACTGTTTAACATTAATCTATCTATAAGTTTTTTTCTTTTTGCTTTTTTTATATCCTTTGAGTTTTCCTTTAAAATTTTTAACTTATTTTTCTTCACAAGGGTCGCGTATTCTTTTAAAGCTCTTTTAATTTTTGAATGTTCCACATTCTTTAAGTTCTCAAATGCTTTTAAAGATTTTTCTCCAATATTTTTAATATAATTCATTATAGCCTTACCATATCATCTCTATGAACAATTTCGGATTTACTCGCATACCCAAGAACCTTTTCTATTTGGTCTGTCTTTAATCCTTTAATTTTATCAATTTCAATTGATGAAAACGACGTCAATCCTCTGGCACAATCGTTTCCATTTTTATCAACAATAAGAATATTATCACCCTTGATAAAATTACCTTGAATTTTGATTATACCTGCTGGCAAAAGACTTTTACCGTTTTTAAGTGCTTTTATAGCGCCATCATCAATAAAAATTTTTCCATCATTACCTATAGAACTAACGATCCATTTTTCTCTAGCATGCAAACTAGACACTTTTGGAATAAACCAAGTGCATTTATTATTTTTTATAAGTGTTTTTATTGGATTATTTTTAGAGCCATTAGCTATTGCCATATAGCAACCAGAATTTATACAAATTTTTGCAGCTTGTAATTTTGTCAACATACCACCTGAACCATAATTGTTTTTTTTATTTTCAACAAATGAATAAACTTTATCATCTATATTTTTAACTTCTGAAATAATGTTTTTTTTGTTAGATGAATTGCTATACAATCCATCTACGTTTGATAAATTTATAAGCACATCAGCACTAATTATTTGTGCAACTCTAGCAGCCAAACGATCATTATCTCCGTACTTTATTTCTGATGTTGCAGTGGTATCGTTTTCATTTACTACTGGCACTGCTTTTAGTTTAAATAAATTTTCAAAAGTCCTTTTTGCATTTAAAGCCCTCCTCCTTTGTTCTGTATCATCCAAAGAAATCAAAATTTGCCCAATCTTAATTTTGTTTTTTTCAAAAATTTTTCTATAAACATTTGTTAGATGTATTTGACCAATCGACGCAATTGCTTGGCTCATTTCAAGTTTAATTTTTTTTTTATTTATTTTCAAATAACTTAAACCTAAAGCTATTGCACCTGATGAAACAATTACAATATTCTTCTTTTTATTTGCCAGTACATTTAGATCTTTAACAAGACTATTAAGCCATTTTTCTCTTAGTTTTCCTCTATTATCAACAATATTTGAGGAACCAATTTTTATAACAATTGTTTTAGCTTTTTCTATGTACATTTTTTATAGATAATTTTTTTCACCTTTTCAAAATTTTGGTTGGACATTAAAGAAATAATCTCGAAATCCTTCTTTGCCCTTTTTTTGAAGTTATCCAATTTCTTTTTTGTATCATTCATGTTAACCAAATCTGATTTATTAAAAATAATTATCTCTTTTTTCTTCAAAATTTTTTTATCATATTTAGACAACTCATTTCTAATTTTTAAATAGTTATCAAAAATGTCTTTTTCAGATATATCAATCAAATGTATTAAAGTCTTGCATCTTTCTATGTGTCTTAAAAATTTATCACCTAATCCTACACCTTTATGAGAGCCTTCAATAAGTCCAGGTATATCAGCTAAAATAATTTCCTTATGGTTCATATTTAATACCCCTAAATTAGGATTAATAGTTGTAAAGGGATAGCTGGCAATTTTTGGTTTTGCTCTAGTGCATTTAGATAAAAAACTGGATTTTCCTGCATTAGGCAATCCTATTATACCAACATCCGCAATAACCTTTAGTTGTAACCAAATCCAAAATTCTTCTCCTTTCTTTCCATTTGTTTTAATTCTTGGCGCACGGTTTGTTGAACTTTTAAATCTTGTATTTCCCAATCCTCCTTTTCCACCAGTAGCAACAATAAATTTTTCATTATTTTTAGTAAAATCAAAAATTAAAGTATTGTTATCTTCCTCATATATTTGAGTCCCAACTGGCACTTTCAAAATTAAATCCTCACCTCCTGCGCCAGTTTTATTTTTTTTACTACCTGATTTACCAACTTCAGCTTTGAAATGTTGTTTGTATCTATAGTCTATTAGAGTATTAAGATTTCTCTCTGACTTTACAATTACAGATCCTCCATCTCCGCCGTCTCCTCCATCAGGTCCTCCAAATTCAATATATTTTTCCCTTCTGAAGCTTGCAGAGCCAGGGCCTCCATTACCAGCTTTAATATAAATCTTAGCTTGATCTAAAAATTTCATTTTTAAAAGTAGTTATTTTTTTAATGAATTTATTTGGGAACTACAGAAACCAAAGTTCTATTTGACTTGGTTTTTTTGAATTTAACTTTTCCCGCAATAAGAGAAAAAATTGAATGATCTTTACCCATGCCAACGTTATTTCCAGGATGTATTTTCGTGCCTCTTTGTCTGACAATTATATTTCCAGGCTTAACTAATTGTTCGCCATATCTTTTAACACCTAGACGACGACCGGCACTATCTCGGCCGTTCTTCGATGATCCACCTGCTTTTTTTGTTGCCATTTGTTTTATTTCTTATTTTTAATTACTTCTTTTTTTTTAACAGTTTTTTTACCTGATTTTTGTTCTTTTGACAAATTCATTTGATTTTCTTTAATTTCAGAAACTACTTTTCCACCTTTAGATAAAATTTTAATAATTTGGATTTTTGAAAGCTGTTGTCTGTGTCCGTATTTTTTTCTTGAGTTTTGTCTTCTTCTCTTTTTAAAAACTAAAATTTTTCTATCTCTAATATTGTCTAAAACCAAGCCTTCAACTAATGCACCTTCAACAGTTGGATTTCCAACTTCAGTGTTTTTATCATCATTAACTAAAAGAACTTTTTTAAATTCAACTTTGTTTCCTTTTACAATATTTAATTTTTCCACCTTTAAAATGTTCCTAGCAGAAACTTTATATTGTTTTCCACCTGTTTCTATTATTGCAAAAGACATAAAATATTCCTTTTTAATTTTAAGGCAATATAACTCTGTAACTTATCAAGTCAAGTTGAATGATGTTAGAATTGATCTTTTAAATTCCTTAGTTTTTTGAAAACTTCAATATTTGAAGCATTATCTATTCCCATGCTTTTTTTAATTTTTTTATCATCGTATCTTAAAAATATATTTGTCTCGATTTCTTCTTGCAAAGTTGTTGGAATAGTTGGTTCTTTGAGATCAATTTTACTTTTCACCTCTCTAATCCTTTTTTTTAAATTAAAATTATCTTTATCTACTTTGATACAAAATTTACCATTATTATTTGTATACTCGTGTCCACAATAAATTTTTGTATTTTTTGGCAATTTTTTAATTTTTTCCAATGAGTTGAACATTTGTTCATAAGATCCCTCAAAAACTCTACCACACCCTAGTGAAAATAATGTATCTCCCGAGAATAAAACTGAGTCTATTTCTGAAAAAAAGATAATGTGGTCAAGTGTATGACCAGGAACATGAATAATTTTAAATTTTGTTTCACCAAAAATAAAGTAATCATTATCTTTCTTTTTAATATCTGCTCCAGGAACTTTGTCTTGATCATATGCTGAACAAATAATTTGTGATTTATATTTTGCCTTTAAAGCTAAGTTTCCACCCACATGATCAGAATGATGATGAGTATTAAGGATAAAATCTAATTTTTTATATTTTTTATTTATTTCTTGATCCACCTTTAAAAATTCTGATGGATCAACTATAGCAATTAAATTTGTTTTCTTATCTCTTACTAAATAACTATAATTATCTTGTAAGCATTTTATAATTGAAATTTCTAACATCTAACTTAATAAAAAAATCCCTATTTTTGAAAATAAATTTTTTATCTCAAGGTTGCTTCTTTTTATTTGAGAAGTTTTATCCTCATTTATTCCTAAAATTTTATCCATTTTAATATTTTTTTCATTACAAAAATTGAACATATCTTTTATGGTGCACATATGAAGATTAGGTGTGTTATGCCAATTATAAGGCAAAGTTTTTGTCATGGGCATCTTTCCAAAGATTAATAAGCTTGTTCTCACTTTCCAATAACCAAAATTTGGAATAGATACAATTGCTGATTTTCCAACCCTTAATAATTCCTTTAAAACTTTTTCTGGGTTATAAAAAGCCTGAAGTGTTTGACTCAAAACAACATAATCAAATGATTGATCTGGGAATTGATGAAGTTCAGTCTCTGCATTGCCCTCAATCACAGACAAACCTTTGTAAATGCATTTTTTAACATATTCTTCTTTTATTTCTAATCCTCTAGCTTCTATATTTTTCTCTTTGATTAAAAGGTCCATTAAAGAACCATCTCCACAACCAACATCTAACACCCTTACATTCTTCGGGAGCAACTCAGCTATTACTTTAAATTCTTTTTTCATTTTTAAATTTTATGTGCATTGAATCTATAAAACCTTTTATAGTTTTTAAAAACTCTGGTTCATTTACTAAAAAAGAGTCATGTCCTTTATCTGTTTTAATTTCTGCAAAGGAAACATCAGCTCCTGCTGCATTAAGAGCTATTACAGTCTCCTTATTTTCTTTAGTTGTATAAAGCCAGTCTGATGAGAATGATATTACTAGAAATTTTGTTTTTTGATTTTTAAATGCTTCTGTCAACCCACCTTTAAATTGTTTCGAAAGGTCAAAATAATCCATTGCTCTTGTAATATACAAGATAGAATTAGCATCAAATCTCTCTACAAAAGCAAATCCTTGGTGCCTCAAATAACTTTCTACTTGGAAATCTGCATTAAAACTAAAATCATAATCACCTCTCTCCTGAAGTTTTCTACCAAATTTTTCTTGCATTCCTTTTTCTGACAAATAACTAATGTGCCCAACCATTCTAGCTACAGCTAAACCATTTTTTGGCTGAGTATTTTTTTTAATGTATTTCCCTTTATCCCACACTGGATCAGCCATTACAGCTTGTCTTGCCAATTCATTTAGAGCAATATTTTGAGCGCTGTGACTTGTACTACATGCAATGGGCATCGCAGAAAAAGTCCTATTAGGAAAAGTTGCACAAAATTGTAAAGATTGCATACCTCCCATCGATCCACCTGTTACACATAAGAGTTTTTTTATACCCAGATATTCTAAAAGAGTTTCTTGAGACTTAACTATATCTCTGATTGTAATAACTGGAAAATTTAAACCATACGGTTCATCAGTTTTTCTATCTATTTCTTTAGGCCCCCATGAACCCATGCAGCCACCAATTACATTTGCACAAATCACAAAATATTTATTTGTATCTATTGCTTTGCCTGGGCCCACTGCCGTTGCCCACCAACCCTCTTTTTTAGTTATAGGGTTTAATCCAGTTACAAACTGGTCTCCAGTTAAAGCATGGAAAACTAAAATTGCATTATCTTTGTTTTCATTTAATTTTCCGTATGTTTCGTATGCTAAAGGAAAATCTTTGATTGTTTGCTTGCAGTCAAGCAAAAGAGATTTAGATATATTTAGTTTCTTTATATTTGTCATTTTGTTTTCACCAAAAAAAACCCAGCTAGACTGGGTAAAAAAATCCCTGTTTAGCTGCATTTACTCAGCGCTCGCAATTTGGTTAAATCAGCGCTACGCGAATGTATACTAAATCGCCACAAACATGTCAATTTATTCAAATATTTTGATTTACGTTATACAAATTAAGTTGCTTTTAATATAAGACATCTAAAATATTATGAAATTACCCAAGCCAAGAAAAATCATAGCTGAGAAGTATGTTGCTGGTCTTAGTTTATTTAAAAGCAGAAGAAGCCCTATAAAGCTTTCAGCAAATGAGTCAGCTTTAGGACCAAGCCCAAAGGCTGTAAAATCATATAACTCTATAGGCAAAGGATTTGTTAGATACCCGGACTCAGATGGAACTTTTTTCAGAAAAGTTCTTGCAAAAAAATTTAATCTTAAAAAAGAGAGAATCATACTTGGATCTGGTTCTGATCAAATTTTTGAATTAGTTTGTAAACTTTTTTTAAATAAAGGTGACGAAGTTATTGTTCCAGAATACAGTTTTATAATTTACAGAATTTATAGTAGAATGTTTGGAGCTAAAGTGAGATATGCTAAAGAAGAAAATTTTAAAGCTTCTGTCAATTCAATTTTAAATTGTGTAAACAAAAAAACTAAAATTGTTTTTTTAGCAAATCCTAATAATCCAACAGGAACATACCTAGACAAATTTGAAATTATTAAATTAAGAAAAAAGTTAAGGAGTGATATTTTGTTAGTCATAGACGATGCTTACTATGAATATATTTATGATTCTAATTATTCATCAGGAATAGACTTATTCTCTAAATCCGAGAACGTAATAGTGACAAGAACTTTCTCCAAAATCTACGGTTTAGCGGGATTAAGAATAGGTTGGGGCTATGGTTCAAAAAATATTATAAAGAAGCTTTATGAAATTAAACCACCATTCAATGTCAGTAGACCTGCTCTTTTTGCAGCCACACAAGCTGTGCAAGATAGCAAATGGTTAAAAAAAGCAATTGACCACAATACTTTTTGGGCTGAAAAAATATTTGAAGTCGCTGATCAAATAGGAATTACAACGAACAAAACAAATGTAAATTTTTTTCTTTTCAATTTTAATTATGTGAAGTTAAACTCATCCCAAGTATTTAATAAATTAGCAAATTCGGGAATTTTAGTAAGGCAAATGGACGTTTATGACATTAAAAATTCTTTAAGAGTTACGATTGGAAACAGCTACGAAAATAAAAAATTAATTTTAACTTTAAAAAAAATCTTCAATGTTTGATCAAATAACAATTATTGGCTGTGGTTTAATAGGCTCATCAATATTTAAAGCCTTGAAGAAAAAAAGTTCAATTAAAAAAATAATTACGTTCGATAATAATAAATCCGTTATGGAAGTCATAAAAAAATATAATTTATCTGACGAAATGGTTTCAAGTCCAGCAGATGCTGTAAAAAATTCTGATTTAGTTTTAATATCTACTCCATCAAGCAGCTTTAGTTCAGTGATGAATGAAATTAAGGGAAGTCTTAAAAATGGATCAATTTTAACTGATACTCTCTCCGTGAAAAGAGGACAGAAGCCCAAATTAGAAGATATAAATTGGATACCATCACACCCAGTTGCTGGGACAGAAAAAAGCGGACCTTTAGCAGGACAAGAAAATTTATTTGAAAACAGATGGACAATAATAACTCCTGGCAAAAATGCAAAAGAGTCAGACACTAAAAAAGTCTCACTTTTTTGGGAGACAATGGGCAGCAAAGTAAAAATAATGTCCCCAGAAGAGCACGATAAAATTTTGTCTATTACAAGTCATTTGCCACATGTAGTAGCATATAATATTGTAAAAACCGTTATGGGTTACGATGAAAAAATACAAAACGATATTATTAGATATAGCGCTGGAGGTTTAAGAGATTTCACAAGAATAGCAGCATCCGATCCAACAATGTGGAGAGATATATTTATCGCTAATAGCGACTTAATAATTCAGGCTATAGATAAGTTCAGTAAGAATTTAGATGAATTTAAAAAAGTAATTTCTGACAAAAATAGTGAAAAACTTTTAGAAATTTTTAGCAGGTCTAAAGAATTAAGAAAATCAATAATTAAAGCTGGTCAGGAAACTGACAAACCAGATTTTGGAAGAAAATAGTTAATCTATAGAATCAATTTCATTATAGATATCTGTCTCAAGTTTATTTATAAATTTTTCCTTCTCTAAACCAGAATTTATAGGATTGAGAAAAGAAATTATAATCTTGCCTGGATATTTATTAAATTTATTTTTTGGCCAAACCTTACCTGAGTTTAAGGCTACCGGAATACATGGCAATTTTATCGTATTATATATTCTTCCCACTCCTTTTTTAAATGGAGGGCGTTCTTTATAAGGAACTCTTGTGCCTTGCGGAAAAATTAATAATGGCCTTTTACTTTTATTTGTTCTATCTGAAATTTTATCAAAAAAACTTAAATTTTCTCTTGTTGCTGTATCCCTCACAATATCTATTGCCCCGATTTTTTTTAAACACCATCCAAACAAAGGTATTCTCATTAACTCTTTTTTTAATATAAAAATTGGGCCCGGTAAAACGGTTTGTAAAGCAAAAGTTTCAAACATGGATTGATGTGCTGATGCAATAAAATATTTTTCATGTTTCTTAAGATTTTCTAGACCTCTGAATTCAATTATAACACCGAGAAAAACTTTGACTAAAAATACAATATAATCTGAGAGAATTTTTCCAGCACAAATCATATACTTATCTTTCATAGCTAAAAGCGGTAATGCAATTATGCATGCACTTATAATTCCAAAATAAAGGAAAATATTAAAAAAAAATGACCTTAAAAATATCATTTATTAAATGATCTCAGAAATTTTTTGTCTTTTTCTAATTACTTTTATTTGACCTTTTTTAATAATAATTTCAGCAGCTAAAGGTCGAGTATTATAATTTGAAGAAAGCGTAGATCCATAAGCACCAACGTTTGTAATTGCAACCAAACTTCCTTCACTTACTGATGTAAAGTTTTTATATTTGAGAAAAGTATCTGAACTTTCACAAATTGGTCCAACAAATTCAACATCTCCATTAATTCTTTTTTTAGATTTCAGCACTGGAATAATTTCATGTTTTGCATTATATAACGCAGGTCTCATAAAATCATTCATACCCGCATCAATAATAATAAAATATTTTTTTCCACTTTTTTTGACAAAAACAACTTTTGATATTAGTGTTCCTGTATTTCCTATTATAAATCTTCCAGGTTCAAAAATAACTTTACAGTTTAGTTTATTTTTAAATGTTTCAACTAATTTAGCATAATTTTTTATATCAATTATTTTATCCTTTTTACTATATGGAATTCCAAATCCACCACCTAGATCTACAAATTCAAAACTTATTCCGCTTGATTTAATAGTTTTTAATAAAAAATCCAAAGTTTTTTTATAGGGACCTATTGAAGTTATTTGACTCCCAATGTGAACACTAATTGCTTTAATTTTTATATTTTTATATTTTTTTGAGTTTTTACAAAATTTTAAAAAATCAGATTTAATAAGACCAAATTTACTATCTAATTTACCAGTCGTAATTTTAGACATAGTTTTTGCGTCCACGCCAGGATTTATTCTGATACCAATATTAGTAATACAATTAAGTTTTTTTGACAATTTGTTAATCAATATTGCTTCGCTCTCAGACTCAATATTTATTAACAAAACTTTTTTCTTAATTGCATGTAAAAGTTCGTTTTCAGTCTTTCCCACACCAGAAAAAACAATTTTGTTTGGTTTAATTTTAGCTTTTAATGCTTTCATTAGCTCACCCTTTGAAACCACATCAGCACCTGATCCTAATTTACCAAGTTCGGACATTATAAATACATTCGAGTTTGATTTAACCGAAAAACATACTAGGGGATCTACTTTTTTAAAGTAATAAGAAAAATTGTTAAAATTATTTCTAATTTTTTCATATGAGTAAAGATAAAAAGGCGTTGGATTTTCTCTTACAACTTTTTTCACAGATGTATTATTTATTAATAGGTTCTGGCTTTTATAATTTAAACTCATGTTCTTAAATTTAATATGTTATTTTGTTCTATTCTCATTCCCTGGTATTCCGGATTACCCTTTTTTCCACAACCTTGTAAGAAAAAGAATATTAATAATATCAAAACTATTTTTCGCATTAATTCAAATAAGATTTATACTTTTTAATCATTTTTTTTATATTTTTTGTTGATGTGCCGCCATATGAAGTTTTTGAATTCATTGAATTTACAACATCAAATATTTTTGGAATATTTATTTCTGTATTTTTAATAAATTTATTTATCTCTTTCATAGAAAGTTGATCCAATCTTATTTTTTTTCTCTCAGCATAATTTACTAACTTTGATGAAATAGCATAACCTTTTCTAAAAGGCAGATTTTTTTTCTGAGCTAAGTAGTCAGCAAAATCTGTTGCAGTTGTATATCCTTTCTGCGCCATATTTCTCATATTATTTTTTTTAGTGTTTAAGTTATCAATGAGCTCGATTGACATCGACAAACTATCTTTTAACGTATCAAAACTATCAAAAACTAACTCTTTATCGTCTTGTAAGTCTTTATAATAAGAAATTGGTAGACCCTTCATGATTGTAAGCATAGAATTTAAGTTTCCATAATTTATTGCCGTTCTTCCTCTAATTAATTCTGCAGGGTCTGGATTCTTCTTTTGTGGCATTATTGATGAACCTGTTAGAACTTTGTCTGTGAATTCTATGAAACTAAATGCTTCTGAATTAAAGATTATAAAATCTTCAGCTAATCTAGATAAATGCATTGCGCAAGTAGCAGATGCAGACAAAAAGTCTATTGCAAAATCTCTATCAGAAACTGAGTCAATAGAATTACCAGTAGGTTTTCTGAAACCAAGTTTTTTAGCAGTATAATTTCTGTCAATATTGAATGAGGTTCCAGCTAAAGCTGCAGATCCCAAAGGACATTCATCAATTAAACTTATATTATTTTTAAATCTTTTTTTGTCTCTATAAAGCATTTCAATATAAGCGAGCAGATAATGAGCAAAAGAAATTGGTTGTGCATTCTTTAAATGGGTGAACCCAGGCATAACAGTATCAATATTTCTAGATGCTTTTTTTAAAAGAGATTTAATCAATAAATTAATGGTTTCATTTATATCTAATGAAGCCTTTTTAACCCATATTTTAAAATCTGTTACAACTTGATCATTTCTAGATCTCGCTGTATGCAAATAACCTGCAGAGTCACCAACAATTTGAAAAAGTCTCTTCTCAATATTTTGATGAATATCCTCAAACTTCTCCTTGAATTTAAACTTATTTTTATCGATTTCAGTTTTAATTTTTTTTAATCCTTTGATTATTCTAATCCCATCGTTTCTTGGAATTATTTTTTTCTTTGTTAGCATTTGCGTATGAACAATCGATGCCTGAATATCCTCATTATAAAGTCTTTTATCAACATTTATCGAAGCACCAATTCTTTGAAAATTTTTAGAATTAGTTTTCCCAAATCTATTTGACCAAACAGTCTTATTTTTATTTTTCATTTTGTATGTTAAACCTATTCAAATATGAATATTTTAAAGTTTTTAATATTATTAGTTTTTTTCAAATTCAATTTTTCAATTGCAGCTGAACCATTACCATTCAATAATATAGTTCTTCATAAAAATCCATTACAAGTTTCTCAAGTAAAATTTAAGGATTTTTACCTTAAAGATATCGAAGTTAATAAAAATGATGGCAAGATTAAGGTAATAAATTTCTGGGCAACTTGGTGTGACCCTTGTAGAAAAGAAATGCCCTCATTAGATAATTTTAGCAATTTAAATAAAGATATCCTCATTTATCCGATAAATTTGGAAAAACCCAATAAAGATAAAACTAGAAAATTTTATCGAGATTTAAATTTAAAAAATCTTAAAATTTATTTTGATCCTGAATTCCAGTTAACTAAACAATTTAAGCTCAGAGGGGTTCCTACAACTATTTTATTAAATAAGGAAGGAAATGAATTTGCTAGAATTATTGGAGATATTAATTTTGAGGACAAAAAATTTATAGAATGGATTAATAATTTCATATAGATCTTCAGGTAATGAAATATTCTTTAAATACAAAAATTGTTAATCCAATCGTTTCACCTGAAAGTGCTGTTATTCTGTGTCATGGTTATGGAGGCGATGGTAACGATATTTCTATTGTCGCAAATTATTGGAAAAATTTTTTACCCAAAACTTTATTTCTATGTCCAGATGCACCTGAAATATGTAAAGTTAATCCCTCCGGGTTTCAATGGTTTGACTTAATGGACCAAACACCTGAAGAAACTCTTGCAAAATCTCTGGTGGCAGAAAATAAGTTAAATAAATTCATAAACGAAGTAATAAAACAAAATAAAATTGATATAAATAAAATAGCTTTAGTTGGATTTAGTCAAGGTTGCATGATTTCATTGCAAACATCACTTAAAAGAAAAGATAAGATCAGTTGTGTGATTGGTTATTCTGGAAAAATTATTAATCAAGAACATTTAGACAAAAATATAGTTTCAAAACCAGAAATTTATTTGATGCATGGTGATATTGATCAGGTTGTGCCTTTGGATAATTTTTTAGCATCAAAAGAATTTTTTATTAACAAAAATATTAAAATAAATACAAAAATTTTTCAAAATTGTGAACATCGTATACCCACAGAAGGCTTGAGCATTGGTTTGGAATTTTTAAAAAAAAATTTATAATATTATTTGATAAAGTGTAACAAATTTATAACTTGATAATTTCTTTTCCATAAGTTAGCATTAATCATGATAATTAGTTCAAGTGAAAAAATTCCATTGGAAAAATGTCCAGCTCTGGTTTTAAATGCTGATTTCAGACCATTAAGTTATTATCCACTTTCTTTGTGGTGTTGGCAGGATGCGGTTAAATCTGTTTTTTTAAATAGAGTGAGTATTGTTTCAAGATATAAAAGGAAAGTCAGGAGCCCATCATTTGAAATGGAATTGCCAAGCGTAATCGCGTTAAAAAGTTTTATAAAACCATCTGAAAATCCAAATTTTACACGCTTCAATGTTTTTCTTCGAGATAAATTTACGTGTCAGTATTGTGGCGATAAAAAAGATCTCACCTTTGACCATTTACTTCCAAAATCCAAAGGTGGAAAAACTGACTGGCAGAATGTTGTTACCGCCTGTTCTACTTGTAATGTTAAAAAAGGGGGGAAACTTTATAGCAAATGTGATTTAAGATTAAAAAGAAAACCATTTATCCCAACTGTTGACGATCTTCATAAAAATGGAAGAAATTTTCCTCCAAATTTTTTACATGAAAGTTGGATGGACTATTTATATTGGGATATTGAGTTAGAACCTTAATTAAATTTTCTCAGAAACTTTAATAGCTATTTTAGAGGTATTTTGAATTACCTTATCTAGCACAGAATAAAGACCTTTCTTTGTTGCTCCTTCGTCGTAAGCAATGTTTTTATGATCATCTTCGTCTTCCCTGAATTTTTTTATAGATTTTTTTAATTCTTTTTCATCATCACCAAGTCTATCTAATTGGTCTTTGTAATGATCGCAAATTACTTCTTCAACTGAAGCAGTACATAGCATAGCAGCTTTTGGACCAAGCAATGTTGTGCCAAATCCAAGTGTTACACCTAGTAAATCCCAAAGAGGTAAAAATATTGTTGGCTTAATATTTCTTTTTTGAATTTCTTTTTCAAAATATTCAAAATGCTCTTTTTCATGTTCTTTCATATCTTCAATTAACTTTTTTAATTTTTCGTCTTTTCTGAATGTATTTAAAGCAAGCAACTGCCCTTCATAAATCTTAATGGCGCCTCTTTCCCCAGCATGATCTACTCTTATAATTTCTTCTAAAGTTTTTTTATTTGTTTCTTTCATAATTTTTATACAATTTCATAAATATACCGAATAATACAAATGACAAAACAGTATTTATTGAAGCAAGCGATAAGCCAAAAACTCTAAAAGTGACTGTTTTACAACTTATAGTATTTTTGCTAAGACTTTTTAATAATTCATCTTTACTCAAATTATTTTCAAAATTTTTAGCTTCGCAAATCAGCGACTCATTGAAAAAACCTTGTTCAATACCAAAATGATAAAAGGCAATTGCTGATCCAAAAAAAGACACCAAAGCGAGAGTTAACAAAGTTAATTTTACATATTTTTTTAAAACGAGAATATTAAGAATTAAAAAAACTGACACAAAATAAGGATATCTTTGATATAAACAAAGTTTGCAAGGTTTATGACCTAAAACATATTCAATAAAATAAGCAGAAAAAATTGATAGTATTGAAAATGCTAAAATAGATAGTAAAATTTTGTTAAAATTTTTTTCCATTCTTTACTTTAATAAGAAATAAAATCCACCTGCTATAAACAAAACAAAAATAGTTATAATAACTGACCATTTAGTACCTTCCTTTTCTAGGAAAGGCCCAAATTTTTGACCAAATCTATAAGTTAAAAATGCTACTAAAAAAAACCTCGACCCTCTTGTTAGAACACAAATTACTATAAAAAAAATTAAATTAAAATGAATAAAGCCGCTCGAAATAGTTAAAAGTTTAAAGGGCAATGGAGTAAAACCAGCAGTCACAAGAATTCCTAACCAAGAAAAAAAACCACCTTTTGTTGAAAATTTATCTTTTAAGAAATTAGGATCTTCATATCCATAGAGTTCAAATATTTTAACACCTATCTCATTAAAAAAAACATAACCAATTAAATATCCAAAAAGTGCACCTAATACAGAAAAAATTGTAGCTATTAATGCTATACGAAGAAATTCATTTTTTTTTGCAACCACCATTGGAATTATCATTACATCTGGCGGTATTGGGAAAAATGAACTTTCAATAAAAGATTCAAAAGCTAAAAGAGGCTTTGCATATCTGTGTCCAGCCCAGGCCACACATTTATCGTATATTTTTTTTATCATTTTTTATGTTGCTAAGTAAATTAATTCAAAAGATAATGTTTGTACAAAGATAAATTAGGGGGTGTGGGCGAATGGTGGAACTGGTAGACGCGTTGGACTCAAAATCCAATGGTAGCAATACCTTGAGAGTTCGAGTCTCTCTTCGCCCACCAAATAATGAAATTATCAGAAATAAATAGCCTAGTTGAGTTATACTTTAAAAAATCAGAAGAAATTGAAGGAAAAAAACCATTCTTAAAATGGCTGAAACCTGAGAAGCAAACCTACAATTGGCAAGATATTACAAATAGAATTTTTAAACTTTCTCACAAAATAAAGTCTTTAATAAATGATGGAGACAGATGTCTAATACTTTCAGAGAATAGACCTTACTGGCTAGTTTCAGATATTGCTGTAATGAATGCCGGGGGAATATCGGTTCCAATATTCACAACTTATTCTGAAAACGATTATGAATATATTTTAAACGATTGTAAGCCTTCTTTAATTATTGTTTCAAATCAAAATCAATTTAAAAAAATAAAAAATTTTATTAATCCCGAAGTGAAAAAAATTATTTCTTTTGAAAAAATTGATACCCAAAGCTTATTAATATCAGATATACTAAATGAAAAGGACTTCCAAAAAAAAATAAATAAAAATTTAAAACGAAATACACCAGCCTGTATAATCTATACATCCGGTACTTCAGGCAATCCAAAGGGAGTAATTTTAAGTCATGGAGGTATTTTAGCTAATTGTGAAGGAGCTTATGAACTTCTCAAACCATTAATCAAAAAAAAAGATCCAATTTTTTTAACATGGCTACCGCTCTCGCACTCTTATGAACATGCTGTTCAATTTATACAAATATTACTTGGGGCAAAAGTTTTTTATGCTGAAAGTCTAGAGAAACTTTTATCAAATATGGCTATCGCTAAACCAACTATAATGACAGCAGTTCCAAGATTTTACCAGAATTTGTATAATAAAATTTCCTCAAATTTAAACAAACAATCTGGACTTAAAAAAATACTAATTAATAAAACAATTGAATTAGGGAAAAAATCATTAAACAAAGAGACACTTAAAATTAATGAAAAAATAATAAATTTTATATGTCAGACTTTGGTAAGAAAGAAAATTCAAAAACAATTTGGAGGAAATCTTCAAGCATTTGTTTCAGGTGGAGGTGCATTAGATAAAAATGTTGGAGAATTCCTAAATGCCGTAGGTTTACCAACATTGCAAGGTTATGGTTTAACAGAAACCTCCCCAGTAGTAAGTTGTAACTTACCTGGCCATATAAAAGTAGACACAGTAGGACCCCCTTTTAAAACAAACCAAGTTAAGATAGCTGATGACGGTGAAATCTTAGTTAAGGGTGAAAATGTAATGCTAGGATACTGGAAAAAAGAAAACGAAACAAATAAAATATTAAAAAATGGCTGGTTACATACTGGCGATATTGGAGAGATTGATCCCAATGGATACCTGAAAATTACTGACAGAAAAAAAGATATAATTGTAAGTCACGGTGGAGATAATATTTCTCCTAGTAAAATAGAAAATGCTATTTGTAATGAAGAAAAAATAAAACAATGTTTAGTTTATGGAGATAAAAAAAATTATCTTGTTGCTTTAATTGTTGTAGACAAAAAAGATAAAAATGATTCAACTATAAGAAGTATTATTGAAAATAATAATAAAAAGTTATCAATTATAGAAAAAATTAAAAAGTTTAAGTTAATTGAAGAAGAATTTACAATTGAAAATGGTTTAATGACTCCAACTCTAAAGTTAAAAAGAAAAAAAATAATTGAAAAGTATAAACAAGATTTAGAAAATCTTTATTCTTAATTTTTATTTTTTAAATATTAAAAATAATTAAATAACCGTTGATTTTGCTGGCTTTTATTAAGCTATTTAAAATAACAAAATAAAAATATTTTATTTTAATTTTCAAAAAAAACTATTGATTAGTTTATGTTTGACATCTATTCAAAAAAACTTAAAGTTAAATCAATTAACGAATCACTTCGATTTGTTTAAAAAAAAGGGAGATAACGATGGCTAAAAGACGTAAAAAAAAGAAAAAAGCTAAAAAGAAAGCTAAAAAAAGAAGAAGAAGAAGATAAATAGTTTTCTCAAAAAACGCTCTTTCCAAATCTCACGGAAAGAGCGTTTTTTTTACTGCATTTCCTGTGTTTTTTCTTCTCTACCTAAGGCTTTGTCCATCTTTTTTTTGACATCCTCCTGTGAAATTTTTAAAACTACTTCAAATTCACTTTCAAGTCTGTCATATGCTTTTTCAAACAATAGTCTCTCACTATAAGATTGATCTGCAATAGTGTTTGAATTTTTGTTAAGATCTCGTACTACTTCAGCTAATTCATAAATTTTACCTGAATTTATTTTTTGCTCATATTCTTGTGCTCTTCTGCTCCACATTGTTCTTTTTACTTTTGGTTTAGTTTTAAGAATAGAAATACATTTATTTATTTGATGCGTTGAACAAATTGGTCTCAAAAGGGATTGTTTATTTATTGGTAATTGTAGAGTTAGTTTATCTTTTAATATTTCAATTTTGTAATTCTGAGTTTCTATTCCACCTATTAGCGCCTTTTCAACGCTAACAATTTTACCCACACCGTCTTTAGGATAAACCACAAAATCATTAATATTGTAAATTTTCTTTTCTGTAGGCTGCTTTTTGATTTTTTTTATTTCTACCTTTTGGTCTGCGGAAGAAGACTTAACTGTCAAACTTACTTTTTTCTCAATTTTCTTTTTTACAGCTTTAATCTTTTTTTTCTTCTTTTTTCTACCCATTTTTATTCTCCCGGTTTTTTAGAAAAGTATTTTTTATATTTATCTTTTTCAGTCTCATATTTTTTCCAGTCTTTAGGTGGTTCTTTTTTCTTAGTAATATTTGGCCATTCTTTCGAATATTTTTTATTTAAATCTAACCACATAGTCTTATCATCTTTTTCATATGTTGTATCTGGAACAATTGCTTCTACAGGGCATTCAGGTTCACATACTCCGCAATCTATACACTCGTCAGGATCAATTACTAACATATTTTCTCCCTCATAAAAACAATCTACAGGACAAACTTCAACGCAATCCATTAGCTTACACTTAATACATTCATCTTTTACAAAATATGTCATTATTTATTTTTTTCTATAATACTCAATTTTACTTCACCACTTATTTTATCTGAGATGTAAAGCAAACCACAAATTCTTCTAATTAAATTACTCTCATATATTCCAGATTTTTCATCAGACAAAACAATTTCCCAAAGAGTCTCTAAAACAAGAATTCTAATTTTCATATCCATTTTTTTTATTTCTCTTGTAAATTCCAAAATATGATTTGAGTCTTTCTCTTGATTTTCAGCTGCTTCAAGAATTTCACTAGAAGTTTTATTTTGAGAATTTTCTTCTGAGAACTTATTAATAAAATTATTTATTAAATCTTTTTCTTTATCAGTGTAATTTTCATCTATTTTTGCAGCATGTATTAACAGCGAAACTATTTTTGTTAATTCTATATTTTGTTTGTCTTTATTATTTGATAATTTAATCATTATTTTAAATTAAGAGATGACAGTTTTTGAAATGGGTTATTTTTCCTTTTAAAAAATTTAATTTTATTAATTTTTCTTGATCCCTTATAACAAAATATATCTTCATCTTTTTTTTCGCGTTTATAATTCATTAATTCCATAACTTTATAAAAATTTTCTTTTGAACATCCCAAAAGGTTCATCATTTCAGAACTAATTTTAAATTTACCATTTTTCGTACTATCTATAATCTTCAGAAATAATTTTTCCAAAATATCGACTCTTATATAGTAATTACCAAAATTTTCAAATCCGCATAAAAGTAGAAAATTTTTATCTAATTTATTTTGGTTATCAGTTAAAAAATTTAATCCAGATTTTGGAATTTCATTATTTTCGTTAATATTATTATAAAATTTCCATAGCAAAATTCTTAAAGCCACAGCTTTTGGTTTGAGCATTTTTGGTAAAAAAATATGATATCTACCAATTTTTATTCCGATTTTTCTAAACTGCTTCCTATCCTCTTTTGAAATAGCTTTAACAACATCTTCAACATCCCTTCTTTTTAGCACCCCATTGCTTTCATACAGCTGAAAAGATAACGCTCTTAAATACTTGTTTTTATTTTCACTTTTTGTCAAATTTATTAAATCTTCGAGTTCCTCTTCAACATATTTTTTTAACCAGGTATTTAAAAAAAATAACAATTCATCTTTCGAGTTAATTGCTAAATTTTCGTCTGCAATTATATCTATTTGAGGATGTAAATAATTTTTTCCTTTTCTAATTTTAGCAATTGGATGGTCCTTCCATACTATTTTATAATTAAGCCCAAAGTGTATTTCTTTATCTTTAATAATTTCTTTTACTCTTTTGACCAGCTCCTCGGTAACACCCTGTCTTGCAGCTTTCTTTAAAGACTTTACATCTGTATCCAGTGTACCCGAGGTA
The DNA here is from genome assembly GCA_902519465.1 of uncultured Pelagibacteraceae bacterium. Classification (GTDB taxonomy): domain Bacteria; phylum Pseudomonadota; class Alphaproteobacteria; order Pelagibacterales; family Pelagibacteraceae; genus Anoxypelagibacter. The sequence goes on along the minus strand of CABYJW010000003.1, from coordinate 14,390 downwards.
AACTCTAAATTTAATTTTAAACCTTTTAATTTTCCAATTAATTGACCGTCTATTATTAATTCATCTCTGGTGTTAATTTCTGTATTTAGCTTAATGTCTTGTTTCAAACCTCTAGATAAAACACTTATTCTCTTATCAATAAAACTTTTGGTAATTTCATTGTGTAATTTATCTGATAAACTATCTTCAATATTTTTACTCATTTGTATCCAGTAATCAGCATTTTCTACCCAGTGTTTTTTATTTGCTACGTAAGACCAGGTTCTGACGTTAGAAATTTTATTGGAAATCATATCTATATTACCCCGGTAGTTTTCGAGGCCTTTCAATTGGTTTTTCATATATTCATTTGGAATTTTGTTTCTACCAGAATTTAAAAAATTAAAAACTTTACTGACTACGTCAATATGAGTGAAAGCTTTTTTTTGAAAGTCTGGAATTTGACAACAATCCCATAGTAACTCAAGTTTATCATTTGAAAATTTTATTTTTTTATCTCTTACCAGGTATTTCAAAACATTTTCATCTAGTGACTCTGAAATTTTCAAAAAGTTCTTACTCGATGGTTTTTTTTCAAGAGATTGAATCAAATCTTCTGCAGTATTAAAATTTAAATCAGAATTTCTCCAAAATAAAAACTTAATTTCATCAAGTATATGATTTTCTATTCTTTCAATTTCATCAGACTGAAGATTTTCGCATCCCCCAGTTACTCCAAATGATCCATCAACTTTGTATCTTCCGGCTCTTCCAGCTATTTGAGAAATTTCTGTTGTTCGCAAACGTCTTGTTTTTTTTCCATCAAATTTCTTTAAACTAGAAAAGCTTACTTGTTCAATATCCATGTTAAGTCCCATTCCAATGGCATCTGTGGCAACCAAATAGTCAACATCGCCAGCTTGGTAAATATCAACTTGTGAATTTCTTGTTTTAGGACTCAAAGAACCCATTATTACTGCAGCTCCACCTTTTTGTCTCCTGACTAATTCAGCGATCGCATAAACTTCCTCTACTGAAAAAGCTATAAGCGCAGATTTTCTATCTAATCTTGAGATTTTTTTATGTCCATTATAAGAAAGTTTTGAAAAACGTTTTTGTTCAACAAATCGTGTTTCAGGTATGATACTAGAAATAATATTTTTCATAACTTGTGAACCAAGAAACATTGTTAAAACTTCTCCCCTAAAATTTAAAAGCCTATCAGTAAAGATATGTCCTCTTTCTCTATCACCACACATTTGAATTTCATCAACCGCAATAAAATCAACCACTTTATCTTTGGGCATAGCCTCAACTGTGCAAATAAAATACTGTGCTGTATTTGGTATAATTTTTTCTTCACCCGTAATTAATGCTACTTTTTTTGAATCTATTTTCTTTGTACACTTGTCATACACTTCTCTTGCAAGAAGTCTTAATGGAAAACCAAAAATTCCAGAATTGAATTCAAGCATTTTTTCTATCGCCATATGAGTTTTGCCTGTGTTTGTAGGTCCCAAAACTGCAATTATTTCATTTAGCTGAGATTTCATTTTTTAGTGTTATATTTTTTTTTAAATACTATATATAGGTCAGCACTGAGAACAAAAGATGATTAAATCATGACCGAATCACTTTGTCAAACGTTCTATTTTAATAAATTTAATCTGTAGTAAGTTATTTAATTGTGGACGATTTTATAAAAAAAAATATTAGAGGACTTAAACCCTCCGCTACATTAGCTATAAACGAAAAAGCAAAAAAATTATTAAAACAGGGAAATAAAATTTATAATTTTGGTTTTGGTCAATCACCATTTCCAATTCCAGAAAAAATAGTATCAACATTAAAAGAGAATGCTGGTAAAAAAGATTATTTGCCTATGCAAGGACTAAAAGAACTTAGAGTGGCAATATCAAAATCATTATTAAGCAAGACTGGTATAGAGTACGATAAAGACAACATTATTATAACACCAGGATCCAAAGAAGCAATGTTGCTAATGCATGTGGCATTTAACGGTGAAATAATTTTACCAGCTCCTAGCTGGGTATCTTATGAGCCTCAAGCACAAATAGCCGAGAACAAAGTACATTGGCTTCAGACTTCAAGAGATAACAATTGGTTTCCAACTGCAGAAGATATAGAAAAAAAAATTAAATCTATTGGAAACAAAAATATAATTTTAATTATTAATTCTCCAAATAACCCCTCGGGCACTGTTTGTAATAACTTAAAGGAAATCGCAAAGGTGGCAAAAGAATACAAAATTAAAATTCTATCAGATGAAATTTATACAGATTTAACTTTTGACCAAAATTATTTATCAATATCTAAGTTTTATCCAGAAGGAACATTTATAAGTGGTGGACTAAGTAAGTGGTGTGGGGCTGGTGGTTGGAGGTTAGGTTTTTTTGCTTCACCAGACGGCAATAAAGAATTTATTAATGCTTTAAAAACTCTAGCAAGCGAATCTTACTCTACTGTTAATAGTCCTGTGCAATATGCTGCAGTAGAAGCATATCAAGGTAACTATGATGACTACAAAGCGAAAACTACACATATTTTAAAAAGTGTAGGTAACTATGTTTATAATAATTTAAAATCAAACAAAGTACTAATTAATCCACCTCAAGGTGGATTTTATTTAATGCCTGAATTTTTGAATTCAAAGTTTAAGACATCAAGTGAAATGTGTGATGATATTCTTTCAAAATCCGGAGTGGCTTTATTACCTGGATCAGATTTTGGATTTAAAAATGATAAAATGCTTACAAGATTAAGCTTTACTGATTTTGATGGGGATTTATTTTTAAAAAATATCAGTGGTAGTAAAGAACTAGATGATGATATAATAAAAAAGTATGCTCCAAATGTTGTTGAGGGAACAAAAAAACTAGCTGAGTGGCATAAAAACCTTTGACAATTTGATTGTATAATCTGTCCAATATAAGCTTTTACTCTTACATATTTCTTTTTGAATTGATAACATTTTCTTAATTTAATTATAATTAAGGAGGAAGATTATGAAAAAAGTAATCTCAACAATCTCTGGAGCGTTGTTTTTATTTGCGATCAGTTTGCCTCTAACAACTATAGCAAAATCTGCTGAATTCTTTTCAATAGGAACAGGTGGACCGACTGGAGTTTATTTCCAGGTTGGTAATGCTATATGCAAAATGGTAGCAAAAATTCAATCTGCAGAACACGGAAGAAAAAAGGGGACAGATAAAGCATTACGTTGTTCAGCTCCTTCCACAGGTGGTTCGACTTATAATATAGGCCAAATCATGCAAGGTGAACTTCAGTTTGGTGTTGCACAATCAGACTGGCAGTATCATGCTTATAACGGAACTCGACCTGATAAAGTAAAACCTTTTAATGGTTTAAGAGCTGTTTTTTCAGCTCACCCTGAACCATTCCAAATAATAACTAGAAAAGGTTCTAAAATAAAAGACTGGAACAGTTTGAAAGGAAAAAAAGTAAACATAGGAAACCCTGGATCTGGTCAAAGAGGAACTTTTGAAGTTTTAATGGAGGCTCATGGAGTTGATACAGGTTATTTTGGATCAACATCTGAACTTACTTCTTCAGAACAATCAGGTGCACTTTGTGATAAAAAAATCGACGCATTTGGATATACTGTTGGTGTTCCGAACGCAGGTGTTGCTCAATCAACTGATGGATGTGGCGCGAGTATCATTAATTTAGATACAGACCCTGTAAAAAAATTAGTTGCTGACAACCCATTTTATGCATTTGCAACAATTCCAAAAGGTACTTACAAAACTTCTAAAAAAGATGTAACTACTTTCGGTGTTATGGCTTCAGTTGTAACAAGCGAAGCAGTGCCAGAAGACTTAGTATATGCAGTTGTAAAAGCTGTTTTTGAAAATCTTGATGACTTCAAAAAACAACACCCTGCATTTGCTAATCTAGATCCAAAGAAAATGATCGTAGATGGTTTATCTGCACCATTACACCCAGGAGCAGTTAAATATTACAAAGAAAAAGGCTTAATGTAAGCTATTTATCTAAAAGGCCCAGTTGATTAACTGGGCCTTTTTTTTTATTGTCTCACAATGAGTTCAGCACCAGATCCAGACAAACCAAATTTTTTTGAAAGATTTGACGAAGAAGGTGGCTCAAGAAGAAAATTAAAAAATTGGAATTTAAAACTTGTTGCCACGATTGCTATTTCGTGGTCATTATTTCAGCTTTGGTATGCATCTCCGTTACCATTCATATTAGATTTCGGAAAAATAATTGATGTACCAGCACGTTCAGTCCATCTTGCATTTGGATTGGCACTATGTTTTTTAGCGTATCCAGGTCTAAAAAAAAGTAGAGACAAACCAATATCTATATTTGATATTTTCTTAGTAATTATAGGTTTGGTGGCAACATTATATATATTCTTTGATTACGAAGGCTTAGTTTATCGCCAAGGAATAATGGCTAAAACAAATTTATTTGGTTTTGCTATACCTTATGAAGTTATACTAGGATCTTTAGGAATTATTCTTTTGTTAGAGGCCACACGAAGAGCCATTGGAATTCCATTAGTAGTTATTGCATTAATTTTTTTACTTTTTTCAGTATTTGGACAATCAATGCCAGATCTAATTTCGCATCAAGGATTATCTTTGACAAGATTAGTGGGTTATCATTGGTTTGGTGGAGAGGCAATATTTGGGATACCAATAAGTGTCTCAGTCAGTTTTATATTTCTATTTGTATTATTTGGCGCAATTTTAGATGTTGCCGGAGGAGGAAAATATTTTTTAAATCTTGCATTTGCTTTAGTTGGAAAAATGAGAGGCGGTCCGGCTAAAGCAGCAATTTTAGCCTCAGGATTAACCGGTTTGATTTCTGGTTCGTCTGTTGCAAATACTGTAACTACTGGGACATTTACAATACCAATTATGAAAAAAACTGGCTTACCGTCAGTTAAGGCGGGAGCTGTTGAAGTAGCTGCTTCTGTAAACGGACAGATTATGCCACCAATTATGGGGGCCGCAGCTTTTGTTATGGCAGAACTTTTAGGCATATCATATTTTACTGTTATTACTCATGCGTTTTTACCAGCGGTTATTTCTTATATTGCTTTATTTTATATTTCACATTTAGAATCCGTGAAATTAAATATTAAAGGATTACCTGAAAGTGAAATTCCCAAATTAGGAAAAACATTTTTAGGAGGAATTCACTTTCTTATCCCAATTTTTATTCTTATTTATTTGCTTTTAGTTGAAAGATGGACAGCTGCTTCATCTGTGTTTTATTCAATATTATCATTAATGGTAATAATTTTTGTAAAAGAATTATTAGACGCAAAAAAAAATAATCTTACTTTGTCCAATGCACTTAAATTGGGCTTTAACAAAGTTATTGGAGGTCTTGAAAAAGGAGCAATCAATATGATCAGCGTTGCAATCGCAATAGCAACCGCAGGAATAATAGTCGGTGCAGTAGCTTCTACCGGGTTAAGCAACAACTTAATAGTTATTGTAGAGGCAATATCTGGTGGGAATATAATAACTTTATTAGTACTTACTGCCTTACTTTGTATTATCTTGGGAATGGGTTTGCCAACAACTGCAAACTATTTAGTTGTTGCCGCTTTGATGGCACAGGTAGTTGTAGAAGTAGGAAATGCTTCTGGTTATATTTTTCCACTAATTGCAATTCATTTATATGTTTTTTATTATGGATTAATGGCGGATGTCACACCTCCTGTTGGTTTGGCATCTTATGCAGCAGCAGCAATTTCAAGAGCAGATCCAATCAAAACAGGAATACAAGCTTTTTGGTATAGTTTAAGAACTGGAATACTTCCGATAGTATTTATTTTTAATAATGAATTGTTATTGATTGGTATAGAAAGTTTGTGGCATGGATTTTTAGTTGTTACAACCTCTCTGATAGCAATTTTGGTATTCACCTCAGCAACACAGGGTTGGTTTATAAATAAACTTAGATGGTATGAAATTATTATTTTTATTGTAATAGCTATGTCATTATTCAGACCAGGATATATTTTAGATAAATTTTCTCCAAAATTTGAAAATAAACAACTCAATGCTAAAAAAATTAGTTTGATTGAGTTTGAATCGAATAGGGATGTGCATATTAAAGTAACAAGAAGAACAGAGTACGGGGATCGGTATAGACTTTTTGTGATAGATAAAAAAAGTTTTGAAAATCAGTATTCCTTAGAAGATGCAGGTATAACTTTAAAAAATATCGATGGTAGAATTACAGTTGATAATTTGAAGTGGAATGGAATAGCAAAAAAAATGGGAATGGAAACAGGAGATGTAATAAGTGAATTTAAAATCGAAAACTTAGATAGACCTAATAAAGCAATTATTTATCCATTTTCATTAATAACTCTTTTCATTTTTGGATATTTTAATTATAGAAGAACCAAAGCGAATTGATTTATTTATCAACTTTCAAAATTTTCCATACACCCGAGGTAACAGCCACTACACCTTGCGAGTTAATAATCTCACAGGTTAAGAATACTAAAGTATTAGTTTTCTTTTGAACTTTTACTTTAGCAATAAGTTTGTCGCCTAATTTACCCGCAGATATAAATTTCATTTCTAAGGAAATTGTTACACATCTTTTGTTGCCAGCAACTTGATGCGCAGCATTACCCATACCAGTGTCAGCTATAAAAGTAAGGAACCCACCATGTGCCATACCAGCAGTATTAAGATGCATTTCCTTTACTTCAGTTTCGTATTCAAAAAGAGCACTATCAATTTTTTTACCCTTAAGTCCGCCAACATGTTTTGCATAACCTGAATTAGTTTCATCCATATTTTCTTTTACCATACATTGGAGCTAGTTGTGAGAAAATAACTGCTGATAAAATTATTATTATTCCAAATATTTTAAATTCATTTAAATATTGATCTAATACTATCCAGGCTGCAATGGATCCAAAAACACCCTCTAGAGAAAAAATAATAGCGACAGGTGCAGGGGAAAGATTTTGCTGTCCAAAAACCTGCAGCATAAAAGCTATTCCACTCGATAAAACTCCCGCATAAATTAATTCGGCAGTCTCCATTGATATAAGTTTTAGTGAAATAAATTCAAAGGAGAAAGCCGGTATAAAAGAAATTAGAGAGGCACTTAAACATTGAAAAGTTGCAATTGTGATTGGGTAATTAAAAATCTTTAGAAATTTCGATATAAATACTATGTGGAAAGCCCAAAAAAAAGCACCTACTACAACTAAAGAGTCACCAAACCTCACACGTAGATTTCCAAGTTCACTTAAAAATAAACCTCCGACTAAACACATCAAAACCGAAGGCCAAACGGAATTATGAATTTTTTTTGAGAAAAGAAAGTAGGCTATTATAGGAACGATCACTACATACAAAACTGTAAAAACTGCTGAATTAGCAACATCAGTATACAAAAGAGAAACTTGTTGAAAAATATTTCCACCTGCTAAGAAAAAACCAAGAAAAAAAAGGTAAATAAATATTTTTTCAAAACTTAATTTTGTCTCTTTGACTTTTTTAAATTCAAAAATAAAAAAAAAAGGTAATAGGGTGAAAAATCCTAGCAACAACCTGACAGCAGAAAATGTGTAAGGTCCTATGTAGTCCATACCCATATCCTGAGCAACAAATGCTGTTCCCCAAATTAATGAACAAGAGACCGCGCAAATTAGCGAAAATATTTTTTTATTCATTTAGACAGCTAGCTTGAATGCAAAATCTTTACCTAAGCTTTTAGATAAGTGGACACAAAATCTTGCACCTTCAGCACCATCTATAACTCTGTGGTCATATGACAAAGAGATTGGTAATATTTTTCTTTCGATAAACTGACCATTTACTTTCTTCACTTTTTCAAATGTTTTTCCCACTCCTAGAATTGCTACTTCAGGAGGATTTATAATTGGTGTAAAAAAATTTCCTCCGATACCGCCAAGGCTTGATATTGTCATAGAACCACCAAAGAATTCTTTTTTATCAATTTTTAGCTCCTTACATAATTTACTTACTCTTTTAAGTTCTTCATAAATTTCTTTTAAACCCATTTGATCAACATTTCTCATTTTTGGAACCATCAAACCATGTGGTGTATCTACGGCAAAACCAACATGATAATATTTTTTAAATATTAATTTGTTAGTTGCAGTATCTATAGATGAATTAAAATTAGGATATTCTTTTAATGCATTAACTACAGCTCTAGTTATAAATGCTAAAGGACTTATTCTGATCCTTTCACCAGTATAGTTATCAATTAAAGTTGTTCTAAACTGTTCCATTTCAGTAATATCTATTTCATCGTGCTGGGTTACATGGGGAATTTCAGTCCAAGATCTTACAAGTTGAGGACCAGAAAGCTTTTTTACTCTTGGAAGATCTTTTTTTTCTATTTCACCAAATGCTTCATGAGGATATTCATCCTTATAGATTTTTTTCTCAACCTTTCCTTCATTAACTGATACTTGTGATCTTACAAATTTTTTCACATCATCCTCAGTTACTCTTCCAGCTCTTTTTGATCCAGGTATCTGAACAATATCAGCACCTAGTTCCCTTGCAAATTTTCTCACCTTTGGACTTGCAGACGAAATACCTTCACCAGTTACTTTTTTAACTGCCGGAACTATTTCTTTTAGAGTTTCTTCCACTATTTCTTTTGGAGCAATATTCTCTTTTACTTTTGTTATCTTTTTACTTTCGTCATTTTTACTAATAGTTTCCAATGATAGAATCTCATTTCCCTCAGAAACTTTGTCACCAACTTTAACACTTATTTTATTGATTTTTCCTTCATCTGTAGCAGGTACTTCGACACTTGATTTATCACTTTCTAAAGTAATTAAAGGATCATTTTTTTTGATCTGTTGTCCTGACTTAACCAATACTTCAATCACTTCAACATTTTTAAAATCTCCGATGTTTGGGACTAATATTTTTTTTTCAGACATTAAACTTTATAACTTTGTTGGAAAAACCTTTTTTTGATCAATATCGTATTTTTTAATAGCTTTTTCTGCATGTTCTGTTGCCAGTAATTGCTCTTTTGCTAAAGCGCTTAAAGTGTATGTAACAATGTGTTTTTTATCAACTTCAAAAAACTTTCTTAATTCTTTTCTTGTATCACTTCTTCCAAAACCATCGGTACCCAAAGTATAGAATGGCTTATTAATATATGGTCTTATTTGATCTGCATGTGATCTTATATAATCTGATGCTGCAAATATAATACCTTCTTGTGAGTTTAAACATTTTTGCACATAGCTTTTCTTTGGCTTATCTTTTGGATTTAGTAAATTCCCTCTTTCAATCTCCATGCCGTCTTTCTTTAATTCATTGAAACTAGTTACACTCCAAACATTACAATCAATCCCATAATCTTTTGATAAAGTCTCAGCAGCTTTTATTACCTCTCTTAAAATTGACCCTGAACCTAGCATTTGAACTTTAGCTTTACCTTTTCCTTTATAATTTTTAAATAAATACATTCCTTTTAGTATCCCCTGATCTGAACCGGCAGGTTTTTCAGGATGAGTATAATTTTCGTTCATTGCAGTTATGTAGTAATAAATATTTTCTTTTTTTTCATGCATCCTCTTAAGTCCATCTCTAAAAATGACCGCCATCTCATATGAAAAAGTAGGGTCATAACTTACGCAGTTAGGTATTGCAGATGCCATGAGAAGACTATGTCCATCTTGGTGCTGCAAACCTTCTCCTGCTAAAGTTGTTTTTCCGGATGTTGCTCCAATCAAAAAACCTCTGGTCTGAGAATCTGCAGCAGCCCATGCTAAATCTCCAATTCTTTGAAAACCAAACATTGAATAAAATAAATAAATGGGAACCATTTCTAAATCATGATTTGTGTAAGAAGTTCCAGCTGCAATCCATGATGACATTGCTCCTGCCTCTGTAATACCTTCTTGTAAAACTTGGCCACTTTTATCTTCTCTGTAAGAACTTAATTGCTCAGAGTCCACAGGTTCATATTTTTGACCTTCATGCGCATAGATACCAATTTTTTGAAAAAAACCTTCCATACCAAAAGTTCTTGCTTCATCTGCAATGATTGGTACTAGTCTTGGAGCAACATTTTTATCTCTAAGTAAATTCGCAAGCATTCTTACAAGGGCCATGGTAGTTGACATTTCCTTATCACCCGTGGACTTCATAAAACTTTCAAAGATGTCTTGAGGAGGTGTTTTAACTGGTTTTGCAAAAGTGGTTCTCTCAGGAATGTGTCCACCAAGCTTAACTCTGCAATTTTTTAAATACTTTATTTCTGGGGAATTTTCTGCTGGCTTGTAATATTCAATATTTTTAACCTGTTTATCAGTAAGTGGTACATTAAATCTATCTCTGTAAAATAATAAATCTTCCTCGTCTAATTTCTTTTGTTGGTGTGTCGTATTTATACTCTCACCAGATTTACCCATCCCGTAGCCTTTAATTGTTTTAGCTATTATTACTGTTGGCTTACCTTTGCATTGAACAGCAGCATGATAAGCTGAGTAAACTTTATGAGGATCGTGTCCTCCTCTATTTAATTTCCAAATATCAGCATCAGTCATATTTGCTACCAAGTCTTTTAATTCAGGATATTTACCAAAAAATTTCTCTCTTACGTAAGCTCCACCTTTGGCTTTGAATGCCTGATATTCACCATCGACTGCCTCAGTCATTCTTTTAACTAGTAAACCAGTTTTATCTTTAAATAAAAGTTGATCCCAGTAAGAACCCCAAATAACTTTGATTACATTCCATCCTGATCCTCTAAATCTACCTTCAAGTTCTTGAATAATTTTTCCATTACCTCTCACAGGCCCGTCCAATCTTTGAAGGTTACAATTTATAACAAAAATTAAATTATCTAGTTTCTCTCGTGCTGCTAGTCCCACTGCACCAAAACTTTCAGGTTCGTCCATTTCACCATCACCCAAGTGACACCAAATTTTTCTATCCTGATTTTTTAAAAGACCTCTGTTAATTAAATACTTAGTAAACCTTGCTTGATAAATTGCCATCATTGGTCCAAGTCCCATAGATACAGTTGGGAACTGCCAAAATTTTGGCATCAACCATGGATGCGGGTAAGAGGACAATCCACCTTTTTCAACTTCTTGTCTAAATTTATCCAATTGTTTTTCTGATATTCTTCCCTCTAAAAAAGCTCTTGCATACATACCTGGCGCACTGTGACCTTGAAAATAAACTAAATCTCCTCCAAACTTATTATTTTTTGCTCTCCAAAAATGGTTCATACCGACGTCATACAACGTTGCTGCAGATGCAAAAGTACCAATGTGACCACCTAACTCTGGATTTTTTTTGTTAGCTTTAACAACCATGGCAGCCGCATTCCATCTTATGTAAGCTCTAATTTTTCTTTCTAAGTTTTGATCACCCGGGGATCTGACGTCAGCTGTTGATGGTATAGTGTTAATATAAGGTGTAGTTCTTGTATCAGGTAAAGTTAATCCTTGAGTATATGCTTCGTCAATTACTTTCTTAAGCAGATAACCTGCTCTAGAGGACCCGTCTGATTTTACTACAGCTCTAAGTGAGTCCAACCATTCTTGTGTTTCCGCAGGATCTATATCATCTTTAGAAATTGGTTGAGCATAAATTGTTTCTCTACCATTCTTGAGCCCATTTGTTTTTTCTGTGTGTTGAACTATTTCTTTTTTAGGCTCTTCAATTTCTTTTTTTGGAGAAGCAACTTCCTCTTTCTTGTCATTTTCACCTTCCAAGGTGGCAAGAACACTTCCTTCAGAAACCTTATCTCCAATTTTTACTTTTAATTCAGAAATTTTACCTTCAGTTGGGGAAGGCACCTCGACACTTGATTTGTCGCTCTCCAAAGTAACAATTGGATCGTTTTTTTTTACTTGGTCACCAGGTTTTACAAGTACTTCGATTATCTCAACATCCTTAAAATCACCTATATCAGGAACAGATATATTCTTAGTCATTCATTTATTATACACAATTTTTGACACAATTTATCCGCTTTTTTGACACTTCGATTTTGCAATATGTTTTATGCAACTTTTAAGACTTATATTTAAAAAGAAAAGACCCGATATAAACTCACAGGTATTAATTCAGAAAATTTTATTAAGAAAATACTTGGCTAAAACCAATTAATAAAACTACTAAAATTATTGCTCCATAGTAATACTGATATCCTCTTACAGTAAATGGTACTTTACTGATTGCTCTATTTTTTAGTTTTTTTCTTGGTTTAGATAATTTCATTTTCGTTCAATACACATAGCAACGCCCATGCCTCCTCCAATACATAGCGTAGCCAGACCCTTTTTGGAATCTCTTTTTAACATTTCATGAATTAGTGTGACAAAAATTCTCGTGCCCGAAGCACCAATTGGATGGCCAAGGGCAATTGAACCACCGTTTACATTTACCTTTTCCATTGGAAGCGAAAGTTCTTTTACAACAGCACAGCTTTGTGCAGCAAAAGCTTCATTTGCTTCTATTAGGTCCAAGTCTTTTGAAGACCATCCAGCAATTTCCAAAGCTTTTTTTGAAGATGGTATAGGTCCAGTCCCCATAATCGATGGGTCAACGCCACATGATGCCCATGATTTAATTTCTGCTAGAGGTTTTAGTCCTCTTTTCTCTGCCTCTTCCTTTGACATTAAAATAATAGCTGCCGCACCATCATTAATACCCGATGCATTCCCAGCAGTAACAGTTCCATCTTTTTTAAATGCTCCACGTAATCTACTTAAAGTATCTAACGATGTAGTAACTCTTGGGTGCTCGTCTTTATTAAAAATAGTATTACCTTTTTTTAGTTCAATTTCATAAGGAACTATTTCATCATCAAATTTATTTTCCTTTTGTGCTTTTAAAGCTTTTGACTGAGAGTCAAAAGCAAATTTATCCTGATCTTTTCTTGTTACTTGAAATTGTTCAGCAACATTTTCTGCTGTGATCCCCATGTGATAACCATTAAATGCATCCCAAAGGCCATCTTTAATCATAGAGTCGACCAGCTCCGTATCTCCTAATTTTTTTCCATTTCTTAGATGAACGACGTGAGGAGCTTGTGACATACTTTCTTGACCGCCTGCAATAACAATATTTGAGTTATCAGAAAGAATTGAGTGATAACCAGAAGCTATAGATCTTAATCCTGATCCGCAAACTTGATTTACAACATATGAAGGAATCTCTTTTGGTAATCTTGACTCTATCGCAGCTTGACGAGCCGGATTCTGTCCAGCTCCACCAGTTAATACATGCCCCATTATAACTTCATCAATTTCCGAAGGTTTTAAATTAGATTTTTTAATTGCACTAGAGATTACCGAAGAGCCTAATTTATAAGCCGGTATATTCTTTAGAGTTCCCCCTAAAGAACCAATAGCCGTTCTGACTGCCGATGTAATTACAACTGATTTTTTTTCAGACATGAATTGACTAATTACATTCTATTTTAACTTATATCAATGCCATATAAAAACCCTTTAAAGTTGGTAATTTCTTTGATACTTCAATAAATTGTGGTCCCATAGCTCAATTGGATCAGAGCGTCTCGCTACGGACGAGAAGGTTGAGGGTTCAAATCCTTCTGGGACCTCCAGATAAAGCAAGGAGAGAAACTAATTGAGTAAAATTATCTTGATGACAAAAGTTCATCAATAATTTTTTCAGAAGTATATATTTGTTTCCATTTGGGATAATGATTTTTGAACTTTTTCATATTCGAAACATACCAAATATGATCACCAACTCTATTTTGTTTCTTAAGATCTTTTTTAATTGAGATACCTGTAAGTTTATAAATAGTATTTATTGCTTCTATTATAGAACAATTAGATTTTCTACCTCCACCCATATTATAAATCTGACCAATTCTGGGTTTTTTAAAAAAATGCCAGAAACAATTTACAACATCATAACTATGGATGTTGTCTCTTACTTGTTTGCCCTTATAACCGAAAATGTAATATTTTTTTTTGTCTAAAGCAGTTTTTACCAAATAGGATAAAAATCCATGAAGTCTTGCACCCGAGTGATTAGGTCCTGTTATGCATCCTGCCCTAAAACATACTGTTTTAAGACCAATATTTTTTCCGTATTCTTGCACTGCAAGATCAGCATAGCTCTTTGAAGCTCCAAAAAAACTATGTACACAGTTATCAATCGACATGTTTTCTGTAATTCCATTTTTAAATGAATGATTATTTTTTATCTCCCATCTAGTTGATTTTTCTACTAATGGAAGTTTATTTGGATTATCACCATATACTTTATTTGTAGACATAAAAATAAAGGGTGCATCGAAGCAATAGTTTTTAGTCGTTTCTAATAGGTTAATCGTTCCTCTTGCATTTACATCAAAATCTTTAAATATATTAT
>CABYJW010000002.1 GCA_902519465.1 uncultured Pelagibacteraceae bacterium | reverse complement strand
TGTACAACCTTACCAAAGATAGAAGAATGCGAAAATAAAAACCCAAACTAAATCCACAAAGTGCCAATAAAGACCTAATATTTCAATTGAAACATAGTCTGATTTCATTGTTGTGAAAAATCCACGCCTTCCGGTATCGAAATCTCCTCTAAATACTTTTCTAGCAAATATGAATAGAAATATTACACCTATAGATACGTGGGTGCCGTGAAAACCGGTTATCATGAAAAAGTAAGATCCAAATTGGGCTGCACCAAAAGGATTTGACCATGGTCTTACGCCCTCGTGAATTAGTTTCGACCACTCAAAAGCTTGCATTCCGACAAAAATCAATCCACCAATGGCTGTAGCAAGAATAAGCGAACCACACATTTTTCGGTTTTTTTCATAACCATATTTTACTGCTAAAGCCATAGTCCCACTGCTAGTGATAAGCACAAAGGTCATGATAGCGATTAGAAGCAATGGTACTGGTACTCCCATAAAATCTAACGAAAACACGTGACTAGTATTAGGCCAATCAACAACAGTTGAGGCCCTTCCTTTCATGTAAGAAATCAAAAAACAGCTAAATATAAAAGTATCACTCAATAGGAAAATCCACATCATTGCTTTGCCCCACTGAACACCTTTAAAGGCAGTTTGGTCTGAACCTAAGTCGTTAGGAACACTTTTCCAACCTTTAGGTAGATTATCTAATGATGAGTCTGACATAATGAGTTTTCCTTAACTTGATAACATTAATCCAAAAAGCACTAACCAAACAGCTAATAAAAAATGCCAGTAAACTGCACAAATATCAATTAAATTATTAATTTCTTCTTCCTTTAAAGTTCTTTTTATAAATTTTGAAGTAGTTTTTCCCCAAAAATATATCCCGCCAATAATGTGAAGACCATGAATTGTTGTGAATAAATAAAAAAATGCATTAGCTACATTGCTTGTAGCATAATACCCGGTGTTCATTAGTTGGTACCACACTATCAGCTGACCAATCAAAAAAGAATATGCTAGGAAACCTATAAAATATAAACCGTTTTTAGTCTTATCAAAAAGCTGTTTTTTTGCATATTTTGTTGTTTGATGAAAAACTAAACTACTTATTACTAAAATTCCTGTATTAAACCAAAGAAGCCAAGGCTCTGGCATATTTCTCCAGTCATGCACAAGCATTCTATCAGAGTAGGCAACCACGAATAATGAAAAAAGAACAGTACTTGCCGCCATTAAAGTTCTTAGACCCAGTTTTTGTTTCGTTAAGTTGACAGTTTGGCCTTGATGCTCGTTATCAGCTTCTATTTGATCTTGTTCCCAAGGCTTTTCGGTTAGTAATTGGAAAATAGATTTTTTCTTGCTCACGTCTTCTCAACTTTCGCTCCTATAATCTCACTTGGAGGTTGGGTTTGTGGTATATAATCTTCTTTAGCACCTGGCACACTAAAATCGTAAGGCCATCTGTAAACTTTTGGAAGTTCTTTACCCCAATTACCATGTTCTGGAGGCATTTGTGGAGTTTGCCACTCTAGAGAGTTAGCTTTCCACGGATTTTTTTCTGCTTTCTTCCCAAGTCTAGCGCTTGCAAATAAATTGTATAAGAACAGCAATTGTGCAGCGCCAACTATTAAAACTGCAATAGTAATGAATTTATTTAAAAGCAATGTTGATACATCGACATACGGACTATCGTAGATTTCAAAGTATCTTCTCGGTACACCCACGAAACCTTGATAATGCATTGGAAAATAAATTGCATATGAACCTAAAAAGGTAATCCAAAAATGAACTTTTCCTAATGTTTCATTCATCATTCTACCAGTAACTAATGGATACCAGTGGTAAATTGCCCCGAAGACAACAAGTATTGGAGCAATACCCATAACCATATGAAAATGAGCTACAACAAAATAAGTGTCAGATAAAGGAACGTCTACCGTTACATTTCCTAAAAATAAACCAGTTAATCCTCCATTTAAAAAAGTCACAATAAAACCAAGAGAAAATAACATGGGAAGAGATAAAACTATATTTCCTCTCCATAAAGTTAAAATCCAATTATAAACTTTAATAGCTGTTGGAACTGCAATAATTAATGTTGTTGTTGCAAAAAAGAATCCAAACCACGGGTTCATTCCACTTACATACATATGGTGAGCCCATACAAAAAAGCTTAAAGCACCAATCCCTACTATGGCCCAAACCATCATTCTATAACCGAAAATAGTTTTTCTTGAGTGGACTGATAACAAATCTGAAACAATACCAAAAGCTGGTAGAGCAACAATGTAAACTTCTGGGTGGCCAAAAAACCAAAATAAATGTTGGAACAATATTGGGCTACCGCCTTCATGGGTTAATGTTTCTCCCAAAGACACCATAGCCGGCATGAAAAAACTTGTTCCTAATAAACTGTCGAGTGTCATCATTAAACAACCAACTAATAAAGCTGGAAATGCAAACATCGCAAGAACAGTTGCGGTAAAAATTCCCCAAATTGTTAAAGGCATTCTCATCAAAGTCATGCCTCTAGCTCTTAATTGTAAAACAGTTATGATATAATTTAATCCACCCATTGTGAAACCAGCCACAAATAATATGAGTGAAATTAACATCAAAATTATTCCACCGTTATAACCCGGTGTTCCGGCTGTGATTGCTTGCGGCGGATAAAGCGTCCACCCTGCTCCGGTGGGACCTCCGGGTACAAAAAAGCTTGCCAATAAAACTACGACTGCAACCACGAATGCCCAGTAGCTGAGCATGTTCACATATGGAAATGCCATGTCTCTAGCTCCACACATCAACGGTATTAATAAATTTCCAAATCCTCCAAGAAATAATGCGGTTAAAAGATATACCACCATTATCATTCCGTGCATCGTCACAAATTGATAATAAGAAGAAGGTTCAAGCCAACCAAGTCCAGGCCAAGCCAACTGAATTCTCATTAACCATGATAAAACTAATCCTAAAAGTCCAGTTCCTATTGCTGTTAAAGCATATTGAATTCCAATATATTTTGCGTCTTGTGAAAAAACGTATGTAGTCCACCAACTATGTGAATGATAAAGTTCCTGATCGGGTAGTTCAGCATCTGGAACTGCATCAATGTCTGGCGTTGATACAGATGAGGCGTCGCCCGTATAGTCTGATTTAGCTTCTAATTTATGTTCGTATTCGTCTGACATATTTAATTGTTTTATAGTTTATTTATCCTTTTTTACTAGTTGCAAATTGTCATTTTTTCCATTTTTTGCTAGCATTTTCTCAAAAGTTATTTGTTTTGCTTCCCATTTTTTATATTCTTTTTCTTCATCTACTACAACTCTGCCTCTCATGGCATAATGTCCAGTACCACAATATTCAGCGCATAGGACTTCGAAATCCCCTACTCTAGTTGGGGTCAGCCAATAGTAAGTTACAATGCCGGGGACCATATCCATTTTACCTCTGAATTGAGGTACATAAAAATTGTGTAAAACATCTATGGTTCTTAATTCAAATTTTACTGGTCGATCTTTCAATACGTGGAGTTCTTGAGCATCAACTAATAGATCATCTTTACCGTTTGGATCTTCTAAAATTAATCCAAAAGGGTTTTCGTCATTAATATATTTAATATCAGTTTTTCCAAGTATATTGTCTTCGCCTGGAAGTCTATATTTCCAACCCCACTGGTAAGCAAACACTTCTACTTTATAAGCATTTTCTGGAACTGAGACGTATTGGTTCCAAACAACTAGTCCAGGAGCTAATAATGCTGCAACCCCAATCGCGGTTGCCCAAGTTAATCTGCTCTCCAATTTTTTATCTTCTGGTTTATATTCGGCTCTTCTATCTTTTCTATAACTATATTTCCAAACACAGTAAGAAACAAAAAACAATATAGCTACAAATACTGCTCCGGTAATCCAAAATGTCAAAAGAATAGTATCATCCATGTTCCCCCAATTGGAAGCGACCTCTGTCCACCACCAAGGCGACCAAAAATGAAAGGCTATTGAGCCAACTGTTATTAAGAATATACTTAAAGCGACTATCATTTTATGCGTTTGAAATAATAAAAATTCCTATAAGAACAATCCCTGCAATTAAAACATGATTACCCAAATCTATTAGTCCAAGCTTTTTATTTTTTGGGTCAATCAAATCTTTCCATTTAAAAGGAACTGATTTTCTTTTTACTGCTATCTCAGCCTCGTTTTCATTTTTTTCTAGTCTTAGAGAAACTGAAAAGAAAACGAAATAAATAAATAGTACTAAAAATACTACCAATCCAAGTAATAATGCATAAGCTGTGCTCATAATTTAATTAATTAATACTATATATATTCTCTATATGCATGTTTAATAAGGTTTTGCGACACTTTTGCAAGGTTTAAATCTCACCAAATTTAGAGGATATTCAGTTGTTTTCCAAGTTGAAATTTAAAATTGTTGTTGATGCAATTGCCGCTGTCTCTGCACGTAAAATATTCTTACCTAAAGTGATAGATATTACATTTTTATAATTGGTTATAAACTGCCTCTCTTCTTCTGAGAAATCACCTTCTGGCCCAATTAAAATACAAATTGGATTTTTTTTGGATAATTTATTATATAAATCTTTTGACTGAGAATTAATATCACAAAAAATAATTTTGCCATCGTCAGGAAAATTTTTAATGAATTCATCTAGCATCTGTAATTCTTGAATTTTAGGCACTTTGATACGATTAGACTGCTCACAAGCTTCAATTATAATCTTTTCTGTCCTTTTAATATTAATTTCTCTAACAACACTTCTTTCACACAATAATGGAATGAATTTTTGAATTCCCAATTCTGTAGTTTTTTGTATCATAAAGTCTTGAGGAACTTTTTTAATTGGTGAAAAAGCTAACCAAATATTTTTTTCATGTGGTAAAGGTCTTGATAATTTTTCAACTTTAAATTCTGTAAAAATTTTTCCTTGATCTAGAATTTTTACATCCCACTCACCGTCATCTGAATTAAAAAGTGAAATTTTATCTCCTGCTTTTAATCTCATTACATTCTTTGTATAATGAGATTGTTTTTCAGAAAGTCTCGAAATAGTACCTGTTTTTAATTTGTTTGAGTAAAAAAGTCTTGCTTTTGATACCATGAAGAATTTATATAAGTTAGGATGGCAAAATCAATTATAATTACTAAGCATGGTGGTCCAGAAGTTTTGGAATTAAAAGATGTAAATGTTGGTTCGCCTGGTCCAGAGGAAATTAAAATCAAAAACTTAGCTATTGGTTTAAATTTTATTGATACTTATCACAGATCTGGACTATATAAATTGAAGTTACCATCAGGTATTGGAATGGAGGGAGCTGGTATTGTTCTAGAAGTTGGTTCCTCAATTAAAAATTTTAACACGGGTGATAGAGTAACTTACTCTCAATTGCCATTAGGATCTTACTCTGACGAAAGGATTATTCCTGAAAAAATCGCAGTTAAAATACCAGAAGGAGTAAGCGATAAAGTTGCCGCAAGTATAATGACAAAAGGTTTAACTTCACATTATCTTTTATTTAAAACTTATAAAGCAAAAGCTGGAGAGTTAATTTTATTTCATGCTGCTGCAGGTGGAGTTGGTCAGGTTTTTTGTCAGTGGGCAAAAAGTATAGGTTGTAGAGTTATTGGAACTGTAGGATCAGACAGTAAAATTGATATTGCAAAAAAAAATGGATGTGAATTTGTTATAAATTACAATAAAGAAGATTTTGATAAAAAAGTTCTCGAGATAACCGGTAATAAGGGTGTCGGAGTAGTTTATGATGGAGTTGGAAAAAAAACTTTTGAAAAATCTATTAATTGTCTAAAGCCAATGGGTATGATGATTTCTTTTGGAAACGCATCTGGTGCTCTTGATCCTATAGATGTTAAAAAATATATAGCTCATAAAAGTTTATTTTTTACAAGACCAGGATTAGCCCATTATGGTGCAGGAAGAGCGGCTCTTGAGGATGGCGCTAGTGCTCTTTTTGAACAAATTAAATTTGGTAAAATTAAAATTAATATTTTTAAAGAATACAAACTTTCTGAAGCAAAAAAAGCCCATGAAGATCTTGAGGGAAGAAAAATTTTGGGTCCAGCCGTATTAATACCAAATTAAATTATGAAATTTATAAGTCCTTGTATAAGTATATGTAAAAGTGATCCTAAAACTGGTTTTTGTTATGGATGTGCAAGAACAGATGAAGAAAAAAAAGTTTGGAAAAATCCAGAAACAACCAATTCTTGGAAAAAAGAAAACTTGATTATTCTACGAGAAAGAATGAGTGAAACTCAGCTAAAAACTTTTAATCAGTCTTATAATGAAAAAATTGAGTTTGGAAAAATGGTTTACGCTAAAGAATTAAAGAAAGAACCATAAAACCAACCCCACAAAAGCTAAAATTAATATTAATATTCTCACCCCAAACAAATATCTTTTTAAATTTTTGGAGCTTTCTATTTCTTTGCTTTTTCCTGCACCAATTCTAATTACAAAGTAAAAAACAAGTAATAGAACTAATACAATTATAAGTATTGCTGGTTTAGAAAACATTATTTTTATTATGGTATTCTAAAACTAAGTTATTTTCAAAACTTTTAATCGAGGTAGATTTTGATGTCATTATTATCGGCAAAAATAGACCGAGAGCATAAAGAAGAATTATTATTATTGCAGCAATTATAAAAGCTCTAATAGCATTAATTTTCATTTGTTAGTCCTTGTCAATTTTCATATCTGATAGATGCAATTTAAGAGCATTGGTTGAAAGAAAAATTTCAAAAAGAAATAAAAGAATTGAAACAATCATCGAAATACAACATGAGGCAAATATCAATCTTGCTATAAAAATTGCGTCTAAATATAAACCAAGAACAGTAGACATATTAAATAAGAACCCCAAACTAGCTGCACCAATAGAAAATTTTAAATAATTTATTCTTTGATTAAGATTTTTAAGCTGTTTTTCCCACTCGGGTGGTATGTGCTTTTCAAAAACATATTCATCATGAAGTTTCCTAATAAGGGCACTCAGTGTGTGAAACCTGTTGCTATAAACTGCCATAATAAGTGGTATGGCAGGAAACATTAGTGCTGTTACGGTATAGTCTATATTCATTCCGAATCGAATTGATTATGTATTTACTGTTTGGTATTTACAAGAAGAATAATGTCTTTTCATATTAAAAACTTCATAAATGTTACAAGATTAAACAAACCAATTGGCTACTTATTATTATTTTGGCCATGTGCATGTGGCTTATCTTTAGCAAATTATTTTGCACAAGATTTAATTACCTTTTTTTATTATCTTTTTTTATTTTTCAGCGGTTCAGTTCTTATGAGAAGTGCCGGATGCATTGTAAACGATATTATCGATGAAAAAATAGACAAAAAGATTTTAAGAACAAGTTTAAGACCAATTGCAGCTGGATCTTTGAACAAAAAACTAGCATGGTTTTATGTTTTAGTTCTCTGTTCTTTAGCATTTGTTGTATTAATTCAATTTAATTTCTTAACCATTGTATTAGGTATTTTTTCAATGATATTTGCTTTTACCTATCCTTTTATGAAGCGCATAACTTACTGGCCACAATTATTTTTGGGCTTTACTTTTAATTGGGGGATTATAATGGCTTGGACATCTATGAATAATAGCATTAGTTACTTGCCTTTTATACTTTATTTCGGAGCCATATTTTGGACATTAGGATATGACACCATTTACGGATTACAGGATGCATCAGAAGATGAAATAATAGGGGTTAAATCTACTGCAATTAAATTTAAAAAAAATCTTAACCTTTTTATAATAAGTTGTTATTTAATTAGTTCAGTTCTGATTACTTACGTGTTTTTAAATATAGAGAAAAGTTTTTTTATAATATTTTTATTTTTATTTATGCTTAGTCTATTTTATCAAATTAAAATATATAGTCCTAAAAACCCTGATAGATGTCTGAGGGCTTTTAAGTTTAATAATATTTCTGGGTTTTTACTTTTTATATCTTTTTTTCTAATCTCAATAAAAAATTTATGGAATTAAAAGAAATAATATTTTACTTAAAAAGACTATATCGAAACTATGTAAAAGAACATATGTGGAGAGTATTTTCTGCTGCTATACTTTCTCTGATAGTCGCTGGAACAACATCGGCTATAGCTTGGCTTCTCGATCCTGCAGTTAAGAAGATTTTTATTGAAAATGATAGAACATTTGCAATCTTAATTCCCATTTCAATAATTATAGTTTTTACAGCGAAAGGTTTGTCTTTATATTTTGCAAGACTTTTAATTATAGTCCTAGGGTATCGAGTAATAGAAAAAATTCAAGGCCAGATGGCTGGTCATATTTTATTATCTGATACGCAAAGTTTAGAGACAAAACATTCAGGTAAATACATATCAAGTTTTTTATATGATGTGGGTCAAATTCAAGGATTAATAAGCACTGGGGTTCTTAATCTTATGAAAGATTCTTTGACGCTAATAACTTTGCTATGTGTAATGTTTTATCAAAATTGGAAGTTGGCATTTTTCTCAATTATTATGATGCCATTAGCTGCGTTCTTCGCAAAATCCTTAGGCAAAAGAATGGGTAAGGCAACCACACAAAGTGCAATATCTGCAGGTAATTTCACCATGATTCTTACTGAAATTTTAAAAGGCTCAAAAATAATAAAGATATATCAAAGAGAGGATATTGAAGAAAAAAAATCTAAAGATGCAATTAGAGACTTAACAGAAAAACAGATAAAGATTGGCACTGTTTTGATTAGAGCAACCCCAATAATGGAAACACTTACTGGCATAATGATTGCGGGATTTATATTTTTTGCTGGTATTTTAATATCAACCGGGGAAATAGGCATAAACAATTTTTTTTCTTTTTTAGCGGCTATGATGTTGTCCTATCAACCAATTAGGTCTCTCGCTACCTTAAATATGAGTGTATACCAGGGTACTGCTGCAGCCAAAAGAATTTTTAAAATAATTGATGAAACGATTCAAATTAAGAACAATGAAAAACTCCCAGAAATTGAAATTAAAAAGGCTAACATAAAATTTAAAGATGTAAGTTTCAAATACAAAACTGGAAAAGATAGTGCTGTTAAAAACATTAATTTGGATGTTGGGGGTGAAAAAGTTACAGCTTTGGTTGGTCATAGTGGTGCAGGAAAAAGTACAGTGATGAACTTAATACCAAGATTTTATCAACAACAAATGGGCGAAATTTTTATTGATGATCAAGATATAAGGAAAGTTTCATTAAAATCGTTAAGAAATAAAATTTCTTTAGTGAGTCAGGATATTATTTTATTTGATGATACAGTCGAGAATAACATAAAGTATGCAAAATTTGATGCAAACGAAAATGAAATAAGAAATGCATGTAAATTGGCGGCAGCTGATGATTTTATAATGGAATTGCCAGAAAAATATAAAACTATTATTGGAGAAAATGGAGTAAGACTTTCTGGGGGGCAAAAACAAAGGTTGTCCATTGCGAGAGCAATATTAAAAAATTCTCCGATAATTTTATTGGATGAAGCAACATCATCTTTAGACACTGACTCTGAAGAAAAAGTTCAAAATGCAATATTTAACTTAACAAAAAATAAGACCACGCTAGTTATAGCTCATAGACTATCTACAATCAAAAAAGCAGATAGTATTATTGTAATGAAAGATGGAAATATTGTAGGAACTGGAAAACATGATGAACTTTTATTGAGATCAAAAGATTATGAAAATCTTTACAGCAAGCAAGTAATTTAAAATAAAATGTTAAAAGCTCTTTACAGTTTTTTAATAATTCTTTTTTATTTACCTTATTTAGTTTTTGTATTTTATAGAAAAATTATTAATAAAGAACATTCGACTAAATTCAAAGAAAAAATTTTGCCAAAAAAAATAGTTAGACCAGAGGGTTATTTGTTTTGGTTTCATGCTGCAAGTATAGGAGAATTAAATACTATTTTCCCAATAATTGATTTTTTTTTAAACAAAGATAAAAAATTAAACTTTTTGATTACTACTGTAACATTAAGCTCCTATAATCTATTTAAAAAAAAATATGGAAAAAATAATAAAGTTCTTCATCAATTTCTTCCATATGACACTAATATTTTAATTAATAATTTTTTAAAAGATTGGAAGCCAAATGTTATTACATTTGTGGATTCTGAGATTTGGCCAAACTTTTTTTTAAAAATAAAAAAAAATAATTTACCTTTGATATTGTTAAATGCAAGATTAACTAAAAAAACTTTTAAAAGATGGAAAATTTTCAAAACTTTTGCCTCTGAAATATTTAGTTCTATCAAAGTTTCTATTTGCTCAAATAAAGAAACTGTGGATCATTTGGCTTATTTTAATTTAAAAAATGTTAAATATTTTGGAAATATTAAATATTGCTCAAATTTACAAAATATAAATTCAGGGAAAAATTTTAAAATTAATATTGAAGAAAATAACAAAATTTGGTGTGCAATTAGCACTCATCCAGATGAGGAAATCTTCTGTGCAGAGGTGCATCAAATTTTAAAAAAAAATTATAAAAAAGTAAAAACAATTATTATTCCAAGGCATATTAATCGCGTCAAAGATATATTGTTTATTATGAATAAGATGGGGCTTAAAGCTCAAATTAAAAATGAAAACGATAGTATCGATGAAAATTCTGAAATTATACTCATAAATTATTATGGTTCTGTTTTTAAATATTATGAAAATTTTAAGCAAATATTTATTGGAAAATCTATATTGAAAAAATTTAAAAATGATGGAGGCCAAAACCCAATTGATGCTGCTAGGATGGGATGTTTGATTTACCATGGGCCTTATGTGTCGAATTTTAGAGATATTTATCAATACTTAGATAATGAAAATATTTCAAACTATATTGATAATAAAAATATTTTGGCAGAAAAATTAATTAAAAATTTTAATTCTAATTTATCGAAAGATAAGAAAAAAATAGACAAACTAAATAACTATAGTAATGAAATATTTCACAAAGTAATAAAAGAATATGAAAATATTATTGCATGAAATTGATTAAACCAAAATTTTGGGATAGAAAAAATTTGGGTTTTTTCTCATTAACATTGCTTCCATTTTCTTTTATTTATATTGTCATAGCAAAAATTTACAAATTTTTTCAGAAGGAAAAAAAATACTCTGTTCCCATCATATGTGTTGGCAATATTTATATTGGAGGAACTGGGAAAACGCCAATATGTATTAAATTAAAAAATTTATTGGATGAAAAAAGAGTGTCAATAATTATAAAGAAAGAATATAAAAACCAAAAAGATGAAATTGAACTTTTGAAAAAATATTCAAAATTATTAGTTTGTGAAAAAAGAGCCAAAGGAATTGAGACTGCAATTGAAAAAAAATTTGATACAATTATTTTAGATGATGGCTTCCAAGACAAGAGTATAAAAAAAGATTTAAATATTTTGTGTTTTAATAATAACCAACAAATTGGTAATGGCCAAGTTTTGCCTGCAGGGCCACTGCGTGAAACATTATCCGCTCTGAAAACTGCAAATATAATTATGGTGAATGGAGAAAAAAATATAGAATTTGAATTAAAATTAAAAAAATATAACAACGAATTAAAGTTTTTTTACTTTAATTATAGTTTAAAGAAATTTGAAGAATTTAAAAATAGAAAGTTAATTGCTTTTGCGGGAATAGGTAATTCTATTAATTTTTTTAACACACTTAAGGATAACCGATTAAATGTGATAAAGGAAATTACATTTCCAGACCATTATGACTATTCTGATAATGATTTGGAAAATTTGTTGAAAACAGAATCTCAAAATAAAGCCAAACTGATTACTACAGAAAAAGATTTTTTGCGGATGAGCCCTTTAAAAAGAAGACGTTTTGGATATGTACCAATCAGTGTAAATATAATAAATGAAAATAATTTAATGACCGAGGTTAATAAAATTTTTAAATGAAAATTTTAAAATATTTAATTGAAGCCATCTTTATATATGTATTATTTTTTTTATTTAGAATTTTAGGTATAAGTTTAAGCAGAAAGTTTTCATCTTTTTTATTGGTTAGATTTGGTTTTCTTTTTAGAAAAAAAGAAATTATTAAAAATAATATTTTAAAAGTCTTTAAACAATATTCGGATACAGAAATTGATAAATTAATAAAAAAAATGTGGTCTAACTACGGTTTAACTTTTGCAGAGTATGTATTTCTAGATAAATTTAGATTTAATAAACTCCCTAAAAGACATATTGAAATTTCTGGTGAAGAAATTTTAGTTAAAGTTAAAAAAGCAGGTAAACCAGTAATTTTTATTTCTGCACATTTGGCAAACTTTGAGATAATGGCAATGGAATTGGAAAAAAAAAATATAAATCTCGCTGCAATTTATAGACCCCTTAACAATTTTTTTTTAAATCCTTTCATGGTATATCTAAGAAAAAAATATCTTTGCAAAAATCAAGTTAAAAAAGGTTTAATTGGAACAAGAGAAACTATAAATTATATTAAAAATAATAATAGTATTGCTTTAATGGTTGATCAAAGAGTTGGGGAATCAGAAAGATATCCGTTTTTTGGTGTACCCGCTCATACAACAACTATACCAGCACAATTAGCTCTAAAATATGATTTAGAGATAATTCCTATTTTTTTAGAAAGAAAGGGAGAAAATTTTTTTAAAATGGAAATACAGCAACCAATAAAATATGAAAAAACCCAAAATTCTGATAAGGACAAAAAAAGTATTACCATTGAAATTAACAGAATAATCGAAGAGATGATTTTAAAAAATCCTAGTCAGTGGATTTGGACCCATTCTAGATGGAAGTAAGATTATTTTTTTTGGATTTGATCAATTTTTTTTTTAACTTCTCTGGGAGAATAGTATGCCTCTTGAAGTTCAACATTCCAATAAGTTAATTCATTAAGTGGAATTTTTTTTCCAGAAATTGCGCAAATAACGTAATCCCCTTTTTCAACAATTTCAAAATTGTTGGGATGAAATTTAAGTTTTGCTTTATTTCCGTTCATGTTAATTTGAAATAAGATTTACATTATATGAATTTATTAGTTATAGGAAGTGGTGGAAGAGAGCATGCAATTTGCTTCAAATTAAGACAATCTAATAGAATAAATGAATTATTTTGCTTACCTGGAAATGCTGGAACAAAAAAAATTGCAAAAAATATAAATCAAGATATTTCAAATTTTGAGGAAATATATAAAATTATAAAACAAAATAAGGTTGATATCGTTATTATTGGACCAGAAGAACCGCTGGTGAATGGCATAACTGATTTCCTAAAAGAAAAATCAGTAAGGGTTTTGGGTCCAAGCAAATTTGCAGCTCAATTAGAGGGGTCTAAAGCTTTTATGAAAAATTTATGTAAAAAAAATAATATCCCAACTGCTGATTTTGGTGTTTTTGATAAATATGATAAGGCTTCAAATTTTATTGAAAAGTCTAAAATTCCTATTGTTGTAAAGGCTGACGGCCTTGCTGCAGGAAAAGGTGTTCTAATTTGTAATTCAAAAGTAGAAGCAAGAATTGAAGCTAAAAAAATTATTAATGGAAAATTTAAATCATCAAAAAAAGTGGTGCTTGAGGAATTTTTAGAAGGTGAAGAATTAAGCTATTTTGTTTTAGTTGACAAAGATTCTTATAGCTTTTTTGGATCTGCACAAGATCATAAAAAAGTTGGTGAGGGAGATACTGGGTTAAATACTGGGGGTATGGGCGCTTACTCTCCAGCAAGAAATTTGACAGAAAAATTGGAGTCTAAAATAAAAAATAAAATTATAGAACCAACACTTCAAGCGATGAAAGCTCTAGGATATCCTTATACAGGTTTTTTATATGCAGGTTTAATGATTAAGAACGGTGAGCCCTATTTGATTGAGTACAATATTAGAATGGGAGATCCAGAATGCCAAGTGCTAATGATGAAATTAAAAACAGATTTGTTGAGTATAATTGAAGCAACTACAAATAATAATTTGAGTAAATTAAAAATTGAGTGGGATAATAAAAAATGTATTACAATTGTTTTATGCGCAAGAGGATATCCTGGAGAGTATGTAAAAGATAAAGAAATTAAAAATTTATCAAAAATTCATTTAGATAGAAATAATCAAATATTTCATGCTGGAACTTACGAAATTGATGGTAAAATATTTTCGAAAGGTGGCAGGGTTTTAAATATAACGTCCTCAAGTGATGACCTTCAAAAGGCTAGAAATAGTTCTTTATCAAACCTAAAAAAAATCGACTGGGATAGTGGTTTTTTTAGAAAAGACATTGGTTGGAAAGCTATCAAAAAAAAATGAGGATCATTGGTGGCAAACTAAAGAATAAAAAGATTAATTTTCCGAAAAATATTAAAACAAGACCGCTAAAAGACAATGTAAGAGAGAATGTTTTTAATATACTTTTGCACTCTAATATTATTGATATAAATTTTGAAAGTATAAATGTGCTTGATCTTTATGCTGGATCAGGATCTTTTGGAATTGAGTGTCTGTCAAGAGGCGCGTCAAATGTAACTTTTGTTGAGAAAGACATAGATGCACTATTTAATTTAAAAAAAAATATTAATAATATTAATTTATCAAAAAACTCCAAAATTATTTCAAAGGATATTAATGTATTTTTTAATGACATAACTTTGGAAGATAATAAAAAATTTAACATAATTTTCTTGGACCCGCCTTACACAGATAAGGGTTTTATAAATTATTTGAAAGTAATAAAAGAAAAAAATCTTTTAGACAAAAAACATATTTTAATAATACACAGGGAGGTAAAATCTAATGATAATTTTGAAAGATATTTGAATATTATCGAAAATAGAATTTACGGTCGATCAGAAATTTTTTTTGGAAGAATTTTTTAGGTCAAAAATTTTTTTGTTAAAATTTTAACTTTTTCAACCGCAGGTTGGTCAAAAGCATCTACATTCATTAATTTTGCCATATATATAGTTTCAAATATAAATAAAAGAAATAGATCTGCTATAGTTTTTTCGTCGAATGCGTTTATTTTAAATTCTCTATACGGAATTTTGCTCGTTTTTAAAACTTCTATGAATGCTTTTTTTTGCGAATTTTTAATTTGCTCATAGCTTTTTTTATTTAAAAATTTAACTTTTTCTCCAAAGATTTTGGAATTGAATTTAAAATAATTATTTTTTTTAGAACTAAAAACATAAAAAAGTTTATCTTTTGGCCCATCTAAATATAATTGCATCAAACTGTGATGATCTTTTGGTGCATTAGAAATAACTGGAATAAATCCTTTTTTATTTTTTCCCAAACTTTCTGCTAAAAGTTGTTGGGACCAAAATAAAAAGTCGTTCAATTGAGGAACATAATTAAAAAAGATTAGTGTTTTAATTTTTCTTTGGTATAATTTTTTAGTATTTCTTTTAGAAATAACCAAATTTTTTTTATTTTTATAAAGCTGCAAAAGTTTTTTTTTAATTTTATATGGGTTAAGACCCATTAGATAAGCTGGAACCATGCCTACTTCAGAAAAAATTGAGTAACGTCCGCCAATATTATGGTTGTGTTTTATAAAAAAATAATCTTTTTGTTTGGCCAGGTTAAATAAAGTATTATTTTTTTTTTCTGATATTATGATTACATTATTTTTTTTTAAATAATTTTTATAATATCCAGCATTAAGTATAGTTTCAGTAGTATTTCCAGATTTCGAGATAATTATAAATAAAAATTTTGATGGATCTTTTTTTATATCAACACTTTTTAATAATTTAAAATCAAGGTTATCTATAAATATAAAATTTTTTTTTATTTTGTGCTTGAGAAAGGAGTACAAAGCTTTTGATCCAAGAATAGAACCACCCATTCCTATTATAATAACAGTTTTGAATTTTTTAAATTTTTTGATCTTATTGAAATTAAAATTATTGCTTTTTTTGGCACTTAAAGATCTTAACAAACTTGGATTTTTGTTCAAAATCTTATTCTCAAAATTATCTGCTTTAATCATTTTAAGGTGTTTTTCTTAATTCTCTCAAAATCATATTTTCTAAATTTGACGATGTCTCTGAACTTGAATTTGAATTGTTTGCATTACCTATAGCAGCTTCTAAAGAGGAGTTAACATCTTTTGTTTTTTTAGATTTTGGAATTGGTAAATTGTCATAGTCTGGTGGTAATATAAGTGGATCCTTCTTCTTTATTAAAAATTCGTCTGTTGTCTTTTTTTTTTGACCGGTTACTGCATCTCTAAAGTTGCCACACCCGTTAATTCCAATTAAAATTATAAAAATCAAAAAAATTTTGAAATATTTCATGTATTTTTTTTTAATATTAATTCTTTAATTACCATAACAAAAATTCCTAACGAAATAAAAATATCTGCAAAATTAAAGGTAAACCAATGTATGTTGCCTATATGAAAGTCTATAAAATCAGGAACAGCGAAATACGTTAGCCTATCGTAAACATTTCCTAAAGCACCTCCTAAAATAAATGATATTATTATTTTTCCAAAGTTATCTGAGATGACCATTAGATATATAAGATATATTATTATTAGCAAAATTACTGCTGATATTGAATGATATAAAAAACTTGTGTCTAAACTAAAGAGACCAAAAGCAATCCCTCGGTTCCAATTGAGTGTTATATTAATAAAATCGTTTAAAAAAATATCTCCTTGCTCTGATTGAATTTTTTTAATGACATTTATTTTTAAAATTCTATCAATTCCAAAAAATATTAAAATTAAAAACAGACTAATTATATCAAATTTATTTACTTTTATTTTATTTTGCAACATTTTGTAACGGACAAATTTTATTTCTTGAACATCTATTTTCATTAACACTTGATACTATTTTCCAGCATCTTGAACACTTTGTCCCGTCAGCTTTCTTTACTGATATTGACAATTTATCTTTTATATCATCCTGTATAGTTTTTGTAACATTAGATGTAATAAAAAGTTCCTCTGCGTCTACACTATTTAGAATTTCATGGTCTTTTTTAGATAATGAAATTTTTACATCTGCTTCTAAACTGGAGCCAATTATTTTTTTTGACCTTTTCTCTTCTATAGCGATATTAACTTCCTGTCTAAAAGAAAGTAATTTTTCCCATTTTTTGTATAGAGTTTCATTTTCCCAATTTTTTGGTAAGTCAGAAAAAGTTTCCTCATGGATACTTATTTTTTTATTTTTATTTGACAAGTCAGTTATTTCCTCGGTTGTAAATGATAAAACTGGCGCGTACCATTTTAATAGACACTCAAGAATTATGTTTAGTGAAGTTACACATGACTTTCTTTTTTGTGAACTTACATCATCACAATACAATGTATCTTTTCTTATATCAAAATAAAATGAAGATAGATCAAGCGTACAAAAATTTAGCAACTCCTTTTGAAGCTTGTGGAAGTTATAATCTTTTAAACTCTTTTTAATTTCTAAACTTAAAAAATAAAGTTTATGCAAAATTACTTGCTCTAACTCTGGTAATTCTTTCACTTTAATTGACTTGAAATTTTGTGGACTGAAATTGTCCTTTAAATTTCCCAAAATATATCTAAAAGTATTTCTTATTTTTCTATAAGACTCAGCGTGTTGTTCTAATATCGTATGATCTATTCTTAAATCCTCCGCATAGTCCGAAGAAGCAACCCAAAGTCTAAGTATATCTGCACCATATTTTTTTAAAATATCTTCAGGTGAAATAATGTTGCCAGCAGATTTAGACATTTTCATCCCTTTTCCATCCACTACAAAGCCATGTGAAAGTATACTTTCAAAGGGAGCTCTACCCCTAGTTCCACAAGACTCTAAAAGAGATGAGTGAAACCAGCCTCTGTGTTGGTCAGAACCCTCTAAATACATTGATGCTGGCCATTTTAAATCTTTTCTTTTTTCCAACACAAATGAATGTGTAGATCCACTATCAAACCAAACCTCAACGATATCGCTAGATTTTATATAATCTTCTTTTTTATATTTATTTCCAAGGAATTTTTGAGGATCATCATAAAACCAACAATCAGATCCTTCCTTTTCATAAATCTTTGCTATATTTTCAATAACTCCCTTATCTCTCAAAGGTTCGTTGGTTTTTTTATTTACAAAAATAGGTAGCGGAACACCCCAAGATCTTTGTCTTGAAATACACCAGTCAGGACGTGTTTCAATCATTGCTCTAATTCTTGCTTTTCCTTTTTCTGGATAAAAAGATGTTTGATCAATTGACTCTAATGCTTTGTTTCTTAGTTTATGGCTTTCCATTGAAATAAACCATTGTGGTGTAGCTCTGTGAACCAAAGGTGCCTTAGATCTCCAAGAATGAGGATAGCTGTGAACTAAACTACCACTTCCTAGAAGATTTTTTTGCTCGTCTAAATTTTTGATAATAATATCGTCTGCCTTAAATACATGTGTACCTTCAAAAATGGGAATATTTTTAGTATATCTTCCGTCGTTATTGACTGTCTCAATAGCCTTCATTCCATGCCTCAAGCATAAGTTAAAATCATCTGGGCCATGACTTGGTGCACAATGGACAATTCCAGTTCCTTGTTCAAGAGTTACAAAATCAGCCTCTAACATTGGAATATCAGAGTTATAACCAAGATTTTTAAATGGATGAGAACAAATTGTTTTGTTAAATAATTTACCTTCAAAAGATTTGACAATTTTATATTTACCTAAACTACAATTTTCAACGACAGAATTAATTAATTTTTCTGCTACTACAATTTTTTTGTTATTAACCTGCAAAACTGAATATGTTAAGTTTTGATTATACGCTAAAGCTTTATTTGCAGGAATCGTCCATGGAGTAGTTGTCCAAATAACAATAAAAGCATCTTTTAAAAAATTTTGATCAGTTTTTTCAATTTTGAACTGTGCGTATATAGTGTTTGATTTATGATCTTTATATTCAACTTCAGCATCGGCTAACGCTGTTTTTTCCACAGTTGACCACAAGACGGGTTTAAAACCTCTGTAGAGACTTCCCTCAATTAAAAATTTTCCCAGTTCTCTTACAATCTGGGCTTCGGCATCAAAACTCATTGTTGAATAATAATTTTCCCAGTCACCTATAACACCAAGTCTTTTAAACTCAGTTCTATGTATATCAATCCATTTTTGTGCAAATTCTCGACATTCTTTTCTAAAATCCTTAGTTGGAATTTCATCTTTATTTTTTTTCTTTTTTTTATATTGCTCCTCAATCTTCCATTCTATTGGTAAACCATGACAATCCCATCCGGGTACGTAAATAGAGTCTTTATTATTCATTTGATGGAACTTAGTTACTATATCTTTTAAAATTTTATTTAGAGCTGTTCCCATATGTATATGACCATTTGCGTAGGGTGGTCCATCATGAAGTATAAACTTTTCTCTTCCTGAAGATCTCTTTCGAAGTTTTTCATAAAGTTTTGTTTTGTCCCAGTTTTCTAAAATTTTTGGTTCTTTTGAAGGTAAATTAGCCTTCATTGAAAAAGCTGTTTTGGGAAGATTAAGGTTATTTTCTGCCATTTATTTAAGCACCTTTTATATCTTTATTAATTTGTTTTTTTAATTCTGTAATGTTTTTAAATTTTTTTTCTTTTCTTATAAATTTAAGTAACATTATTTTTATAGTTTTATCATATAAATTTTTTTTGAAACCAAAAATATGCGCTTCTAACAAAAGTTTATTTTTTCCAAAAGTCGGCTTATAACCTACATTTACAATACCTTTTTTTTTTGAATTTTCATTTAAAATTATTTTAGATGCGTACACACCAGTTTTTGGAATGACATAGTCGCCCATCTCTAGATTACACGTTGGGAACCCAATTTTTCTTCCTCGTTTTTCTCCACGTTTAACAATTCCTTCGATGGTCCAGGGTCTTCCCAACATTTTATTTGCAAAGGCTATTTTTCCATTTTTAATATTTTTTCTTATTAATGTTGAGGAGATTAGAAACTTATTTTTTGTTAAAGGATCAACAGTTTTTATTTTGTAATTAAATAATCTTTCTTTTTTTTTTAATAAATTTATATTGCCAATTCGATTTTGGCCGAATTTAAAGTTTTGGCTAATAAAAATTAGTTTTGCTTTTAATTTTTTGTGAAGTATTTGACTTATAAAATTCTCTGCACTTGTTTTTGAGAAATTTTTATCAAACTTTTTTATAATTATAAAATCAATTCCTAATTTTTTTGAATTTTCAATTTTTTGCTTTAAAGTATCTATCCTAAAATTATTAATTTTTTTATTAAAAAACATTACAGGTAAAGGATGAAAAACCAATAAACCAAACTTAAGCCTATGTTTTTTAGCTAAATTTTTTCCTTTCTTGATCACTTTTTGATGTCCTAAGTGAAATCCATCAAAATTTCCAATTGCTATAGCTGCGTTTTTAAATTTATTTGAAATATTAAAATTTTTATAAATTTTCATTTACCAGGTTAATTCCTTTTGAAAATAGTTAGCTGTTACATTATGTTCAGCTAATAATTTATCCATTAATTTTTCATCTATTGTTTTAGATTTATGTACTCCACTAGTAATAAATATCGAATCTAAATTCATATTATTAGCTCCTTTAATATCAGTTTTTAGATTGTCTCCGATCACTAAAGTTTTTTGATCTGATTTTAAACACGAGATATAAACTTCTTTATGAGGTTTGCCAAAATATACTACTTTGCCACCAAGACTTTTAAAAATTTCAGCTATTTTTCCTGCACAATATTCTTCCTCACCTCCCCTATGAACAATTAAATCTGGATTGGTACAAACTAACTTTTTTTTTGTAAAGTTTTTTAATAAATCATTATAGAATTGTAAATTTTCACTTTCCTCGTCAAAAAGTCCAGTACAAAGTATAAAGTCACATTTATCTAATGTAGTTTTGTTTGTTTTTATATCAGAAAATAGTGAGTCATCTCTTTTTGGACCAAGATGATAAAATTTTAAACCAAATTTATTCTTTTTAAGAGAATTTATTGCTGCCTCACCTGAGGTCAAAACATTCTTTAGAAATCTATCTTCCATTTTCATCTTCTTTAAAAATTCAACGACTTTTTTAGTAGGCCGAGGTGCATTCGATAAAAAAACAATTCTTTTTCCATTAGACTGTAACTCGCTTACTGCTTTGACTGCAGAATTGTTTAAACTAACTCCATTATGCATTACTCCCCATAAATCGATTATAAATGCATCATATTCATGAAAAATTGAAGAAAGATGATCTAATTTTTTAATTTTCATAGGAAATTCAAGCCTTTTTTAGATAAATTTTTTTTATCATACTCTTGCAAAATTCTAAATACATACCATATTCCACATTATTATAAATTATAGGAGTTTTCATGAAATTTAGACCGCTACACGACAGAGTACTAATAAAAGTGCTTGATAGTGAAGAAAAAACTAAAGGTGGAATTATTATACCTGACACTGCAAAAGAAAAACCGCAAGAGGGCGAGGTTGTAGCAGTGGGAAATGGTGCAAAAACCGATGATGGAAAAATCATTAAAATGGACGTTAAAATTGGTGACCGTGTTTTGTTTGGGAAGTGGTCTGGAACAGAAGTTAAAATTGATGGTAAAGAATATAGCATAATGAAAGAGTCAGACATTATGGGAATTACAAAAAGTAAATAAATATAAAAAGGAGATTTAAATGCCGAAAATTATAAAATTTAATAATGAAGCCAGAGCTAAAATGCTTAAGGGTGTAGATACACTTGCAAATACAGTCAAAACGACACTTGGTCCAAAAGGAAGGAATGTGGTTATTGATAAATCTTACGGTGCTCCAAGAACAACAAAAGACGGAGTAACAGTTGCTAAAGAAATCGAGCTTGAAGATAAATTTGAAAACATGGGTGCTCAGATGGTTAAAGAAGTTGCTAGCAAAACAAATGATAATGCTGGAGATGGAACAACGACTGCAAGTATTTTAGCACAAGCAATTGTTGGTGAAGGAATTAAATATGTTACTGCCGGCATGAATCCCATGGATATTAAAAGAGGTATTGATAAAGCAGTCGAAAACGTTATTGATAGCTTAAAGAAAACTTCAAAAAAAGTTAAAGCTAATGAAGAAGTTGCTCAAGTTGGAACTATATCTGCAAATGGAGAAAAAGAAATTGGGGATATGATTTCAAAAGCAATGCAAAAAGTTGGTAACGAAGGCGTCATCACCGTTGAAGAAGCAAAAGGAATTCAAACAGAATTAGATGTGGTTGAAGGAATGCAATTTGATAGAGGTTACTTGTCTCCTTATTTTGTTACAAACACAGATAAAATGACAACTGAATTAGACAACCCATTAGTATTACTTCATGAGAAAAAATTAACTAATTTACAACCAATGGTTCCATTATTAGAGTCTGTTGTTCAAGCTAATAGGCCTTTGATGATAATTTCTGAGGATGTAGAAGGTGAAGCTTTGGCTACGCTTGTAGTAAATAAACTTAGAGGTGGTTTAAAAGTTGTAGCAGTAAAAGCTCCTGGTTTTGGTGACAGAAGAAAAGAAATGTTGGAGGACATTGCAATTTTAACTGGTGGACAAGTCATATCCGAAGATCTGGGTACTAAGCTTGAAAATGTTAAAATTAATAACCTGGGTTCTTGTAAAAAAGTAAAAATTGATAAAGAAAATAGTACATTAGTTGCTGGTACAGGAAAGAAAGCAGATATTGAAGCAAGATGTAATCAAATTAGAAAACAAATTGAAGAAACTACTTCTGATTACGATAAAGAAAAACTTCAAGAAAGATTAGCTAAATTAGCTGGCGGTGTTGCTGTAATAAAAGTTGGTGGCGCAACCGAAGTAGAAGTAAAAGAAAGAAAAGACAGAGTAGAAGATGCTTTAAATGCCACAAGAGCTGCAGTAGAAGAAGGTGTAGTAGTAGGTGGTGGATGTGCTCTTCTTTACGCTTCACAAGAATTAGATAAAGTAAAAGTAAAAGGTGACGATCAGAAAGCTGGTGTAGATATTATTAAGAAAGCTTTACAGGCACCAATAAGACAGATTGCGGCCAATGCTGGAGTAGATGGTTCAGTTGTGGTTGGAAAGCTATTAGATGGAAAAAAACATACTCAGGGTTTTGATGCACAGGAAGAACAATATGTCGATATGTTCTCTAAAGGCATTATAGACCCGATGAAAGTTGTTAGATCGGCTCTGCAAGATGCTTCTTCTATTGCAGGTCTATTAATTACTACAGAAGCAATGATTGCTGATAAGCCTGAGGAAAAGGACTCTGGTCCAGCTATGCCTCCTGGTGGAATGGGTGGTATGGGAGGAATGGGTGGTATGGGAATGTAATCCCAATTACTTTAAAGAATTTAAAAAAGGCTGCAATTTTGCAGCCTTTTTTTTTGAGTAAAGCACACAAGCTTGGGAATTTAAAATCAAACCATCTTTTAAAATTCTTAGATTATTATCTTTTAAAGTTTTTCCAGTCGAAGTGATATCAGTAATAATTTCTGAAGAGCCAATAAAAGGGTAAGTTTCTGTTGCTCCAAGACTAGGAACTAATTTGTATTGGGTAACACCTTTTGAAACTAGAAAATTATTGGTTAAATTTGGGTATTTTGTTGCAACTCTCAATCTAGTATTTTTTTTATCTCTAAAATCGAAAGATACTTCCTCTAAATCGGCAACAGTTTGTACATCAATCCAATCATCAGGGATAGCAACCACAACGTTGGCTGAACCAAAATCTAATTTTTTCTTAACTTCGATCTTTTGTTTTAAGTTTGAGGCAGACTCATTTAAAAGATCTAAACCTGAAATTCCTATATCAAGCGTACCATCACCTATTCTATGAATGATTTCTTTAGCGTGTAAATATATAATTTTTATATTTGGATATTTTTCAAATTTTGCAAAATAATTTCTTTCTCCACCATTTGACGTGAGTTCATAATTATTTTTTTTAAAAAAATGGATTGCTCCTTCTCTCAACCTTCCTTTACTTGGCAACCCAATAGTTATTAAATTTTTCATATCTTTAAATTATTTAAATTAATTGCAGCACCAACTGCTGAAATATTTTTCTTAGATCCTAGACTCTTTAATAAACCGTCGTATCTACCGCCTCTTGCTATCTCTTTTTGTGAAGAATTATATATTTCAAATACTACTCCAGAATAGTATTCGATATCCCTACCAAAATTTGTAGAAAAAATTATTTTAGAATTTAACTTTGATAAGTTTTTCAAACTTGAAAGGTCTTTAAAAACATTTTTGTTTAATTGGTTTTTGTTAATAAAATTACTTAATGTTTTTTCTAATTTATTTAATGGACAATTAATTTTTAAAAAATCTTTAATAATTTTTACTGTTTTTTTATTTTCTTTAAATGACCTTGGGTCTTTTATCTTCCTATCGAATCTTGATATGATTTCTGAAACTTTTCGGTTTGCAACTTCTTTATTCTGATCAATATTCTTCATTTCAAAAAACTTTTTCTTATCTAATTCAACTGTAGAAGGATCGACATCAGAATTTGTTTCAAGTCTATTAAGTAAATCTTCGAAATATTGTGGCCGCCAAAAGTGTCTTTTTAATCTCATTCTCCATCTTTCAGGTATTTTTAAAGATTCGATTAATTGTTTAAATAAACTTACATCACCAACTTTAATCGATATATTTTTAATTTTTATCTTATTAATCGAATTAGTTATTGTTTTAAGAACCTTTAAATCATCAATAGCTTTATTTTTTGATCCAAATATCTCTAAACCTAATTGATAGTTAATAACCTTGTTTAAACTTTGAGACCTTCTATAAGCTTGACCTGAATAATATATTTTTGAATTTGCTTTAGAATTATCTTTTAAATATTTAATACATGAAGCAACGGTTAAATCTGGTCTTAAACACATACTTTTTCCAGCATCATCCTCAAAAGTAAGCATTATCTTCCTAAAATTCTCCCCAGATCTTTCGATAATATAATCTGAATCTAAAAGTACGTCTGGTTCTGATAAAACAAAACCATCTTTCTTAAATACTTTTATTATACTTTCAGAGTAATTTTTTGATTTCATTTACAAGATCTTCCAATTTAACTGTTTCTTGAATATTTTCATTTTTTCTCCAATCTTCTCTATTTTGGATTTTAGTTGAAGCTTCTTTACCAGCCTTTAAATTTTTTATTGTAACTATTCCTAATTTTGCTTCGTTCTCTCCATATAAAATAGCTGCCGGAGAATTTCTTTTATCAGCATATTTCATTTGAGCTTTTATGCTGCCATCTCCAGAATAAATTTCTGATTTAATTCCGGCAGATCTGAGCATTGATAGTATTTTGTAATAAGGTGCTGTAATATCATAATCTTTTCCAGGACTTGCAAGAAATTGATTTTTTTCAAAAACACATATGACTACCGGGCCGATATTTTCTACATTGTTATTTTCCTTTTGTTGCATTGCTACTAAGAGTCTATCAAGACCAATTGAAATCCCTGTGGCTGGAGCATCATTTTTAAAAAATCTTGATACTAAATTATCATATCTTCCACCACCCCCAACTGATCC
This sequence comes from uncultured Pelagibacteraceae bacterium, assembly GCA_902519465.1. Taxonomy (GTDB): domain Bacteria; phylum Pseudomonadota; class Alphaproteobacteria; order Pelagibacterales; family Pelagibacteraceae; genus Anoxypelagibacter. The sequence goes on along the minus strand of CABYJW010000002.1, from coordinate 46,107 downwards.
AAACTCAATATCTAAACCTTTTTTATTTTTTACTTTAAATAGCAATTCTGCTTCAAAAATCGTACCAGTATAATACTCTATTCCTCTAACCAATGATGAGGAGTAAACAATTTGATCTCTAAACTCGCTTACCCGAGTATTGTTGAAGAAATTTGTAAGTTCTTTTATTCCTTCGTCATATAATTTGGAAATGCCATCATATGATGCATCAGGCGCTTCTCTAAAAAATTCAATATCGGTATTTATATAATTTATAATCTCTTTTATTTGTTTCGGATCCAATCCAACTCCCTTGGTAAAATCACCTGACTCATCCTTTCTTCCTTTTCCCAAAAGTGATTTTACTCCCTCATCGCCAAGCCTATCTTTTTTATCTATTGCCCGTATAGTATTGATTATTTGTTTCTCATTTTTTATTTTAAGACCCTCAAGAATGCCTGTAAGACACTTTCTGTTATTAACTCTAATAATAAAATCACTCTTGCTTAATCCACACTTTACTAAAGTATCGGCTAAGAGTATTGCTACTTCTGCATCAGCTAAGATATTTTTTGTTCCAACAACATCTGCATCAACTTGAGTAAACTCTCTAAATCTTCCTGGTCCTGGTTTTTCATTTCTCCAAACAGTTCCTACTTGATATCTTTTAAATGGTTTTGAAAGATCATTAAAATTTGCCCCAACATATCTAGCTAAAGGTGCTGTCAAGTCGTATCTCAAAGATATCCAATCTTTATCATCTTTAAATCCAAATACACCAGACATAGGTCTATCCTCATCAGGTAAAAACTTACCGATGTTTTCTGAAATTTCAAATCCTGGTGTTTCTAAAGGTTCAAAACCAAATAACTGAAAGTTACGTTTAATAATTTCTATCAAACGATCTTTCAATATTAGTTCGTTGCCTTTTCTATCAATAAAACCTGAAGCCAATTCTGGTTTTAATTTTTTATCTTTTACCATTTTTTGGTACAGCAGGGTGGATTCGAACCACCGACCCCTAGTTCCACAAACTAGTGCTCTAACCAACTGAGCTACTGCTGCATAACTCCTTTTTATATTAATTGTTTATAAATTTGTATTTTAAATATGTAGTGATTTAGCTAAGCAATAGCCTAGCGTGCACTCTGTGAGAGTGTTTGTGTGAAATAGCGATGTATTTTCTTTTCAACATTTGTAACTCTTTTAACAAATTAAAAATTAATTTCAACCCTGATTATTGGGACAATAACCTAAATCTAGGTAACCATTGCCCCAATTTTCGAATTTGCTGGTAATAAGATTTAAGATGTTTTCTGTAGATTTACCGCGGCAGGTCCTTTTTCTCCGTTCTCTACGTCAAAAGTAAGCTCATCACCTTCGTTTAAATATTTTAAACCAGCTGCTCTTACTGCTGAAGAATGAACGAAAACGTCCTTTTCTTTATCTTCTCTTTCAATGAAACCATATCCTTTGGTACCATTGAACCACTTCACTTTACCTTTTAGACTCATTTTTCTTTCCTTATACTTAGTTAACTTAACATTAGTAAAATTTACTAATATTGCCCTTAAACAGTTTAATAGATTAAATGTCAAGCAAATGATTGGTTTTTAATAAAAAAAACCCTTGTATTACCAATTTGCTACAGAAAATTACTTAGTATTACTAATAAGGTAAGGATAGCCGCTGATCCTAGTAACAAGCTTTTTCTTTTTTGTAATAATCTAATTATTTTTGACGTTGTAGGTTCGGCAAACGCCAAGTTGTTATCAATCGTGTCTTTAGCTTTTTTAAATCCTTGATCTCTACCTACTTTAAGAAATTTTGTCTTTCTATGATTTAAAATTTGATCTCCAGATAAACTTTCAAAATTTTCAAGATATTTTAAAATTATATTTTTAATTTTTTCTGCTGTTTCTTTATGATCTCTATGGGCACCACCAAGTGGTTCTTCTACGACCTCGTCAATTATACCTAATTTTAAAAGTTGTTGTGCAGTTAATTTCATAGCTTCTGCAGCCTCCAGAGACTTGCTTGGATCTCTCCATAATATAGATGCACAGCCTTCAGGTGATATAACAGAATAGATTGAGTGCTCTAACATTATTACTTTATTCGATGACGCCAATGCAATTGCGCCTCCAGACCCACCCTCGCCAATTATTATTGAAATGTTTGGTACCTTAAGAGACATGCAACACTCAATAGAGTTTGCAATGGCTATTGCTTGCCCCCTTTGCTCAGCACCTATTCCTGGGTATGCGCCAGGTGTATCAATTAAAGAAATAACTGGAATTCTGAATCGATCAGCAAGTTTCATAAGTCTGATACATTTTCTATAGCCCTCGGGTCTCATCATACCAAAATTGCTTTCCATTCTACTATTAAGATCCAAACCTTTTTCCTGTCCTAAAACTAAAACAGATTTATTGTTTATGAGTCCAAAACCAGCAATTATTGATTTATCATCTGAAAATAACCTATCTCCCGAGATTAAAGTAAAATCTGAAAATATTTCATTGATATAAAATTTAGCTCTTGGTCTATCTTCGTGCCTTGCAACTAAGGTCTTTTGCCAACTGTTGAGCTTTGAGTAAGTAGTTTTTAATTTTGAATTAATTTCTTCCTGAATTTTTTCAATTTTAGCAGTATCAACCTGAGATATGCCGTCTTTATCAAAAGGATTCTTAGATTTTTCTAAATTTTCCTCAAGAGATTTTATTTCTTTCTCAAATTCAAGATAATTTCTCATAAAATTTAATTATTTAAACAATATTATTAATCCTATTAAATTTCAAATGTGTCAATAAATTCTTGATAAAATGGCCAATTTCTAGTGTATTGTAAATATAATGAAAAAAGTAACCATAAATGATTTGAGGATTGATGAAAATCTTATTAAATTTATTAATGAGGAAGCCATTCCTGGAACTGGCTTGGATTCAGATCACTTCTGGAAAGAATTTAGTAATGTAGTTCATGAATTAGCCCCTAAAAATAAAAATTTAATCAAAAAAAGAGAAGAAATACAAAAAAAAATTGACGACTGGCATTTGTCAAACAAAGATAGTGCATTAGATAAAAATAAATATAGCGAATTCTTAAAATCTATTAATTACATTGTAGAAGAAAAAGATAATTTCAAGATCAATACGTCAAACGTTGATGAAGAGATTTCTTCTATAGCGGGACCTCAATTAGTTGTTCCAGTTGATAATGCTAGATATGCTTTGAACGCAGCAAATGCCAGATGGGGAAGTTTGTACGATGCAATTTATGGAACAGATGTTATATCTGAAAATAAATTTGATTCTTGGGATAAACAAAGAGCAATAGAAGTCATAAATTATGTTAGAGAATTTTTCGATAAAACAATTTCAATCGAAAACACTAGTTGGAAAAATATATCTAAAATTAAAATTGAAAATAATAATTTGGTTTTTCTAGTAGACGATAAAAAGTGCAATCTTAAAAATAAAAATCAATTTGTAGGCTTTAGTGGTGAAAAAAATAACCCAAAATCTATTTTGTTTAAAAATAACAACTTACATATTGATGTTATAATTGATGAAAACAGTAAGATTGGAAAAACTGATAAAGCAGGAATTTCAGATATAATTGTGGAATCGGCTATATCAACTATTGTTGATAACGAGGACTCAGTAGCCGCTGTGGACTCTACTGATAAAGTAAAATGTTATAGAAACTGGCTTGGTTTGATGAAGGGAGATTTAAAAACTGAGGTGAATAAAAATGGAAAAACATTTGTAAGAAAATTAAATTCTGACAGAAGTTACATGGGTGCAGATGGGTCAAAAATTACCTTACATGGTAGAGCTTTATTACTTAATAGAAATGTAGGTCATTTGATGACAAATCCAGCAATCATATTAAAAGATGGATCTGAAATACCCGAAGGTATTATGGATGCCTTCATATCTACTTTATGTGCTATGCATGACTTTAAATTAAAGAATAACTCTAGAAAAGAATCGGTTTACATTGTTAAACCAAAAATGCACGGCCCCGAAGAAGTAGACTTTACTAATAATTTATTTTCAAAAGTAGAAGATGCTCTAAAAATAAAAAAATATTCAATTAAAGTAGGAATAATGGATGAAGAAAGAAGGACAACTGTAAATTTAAAAGAATGTATAAGAAAAGTTAAGGAAAGAGTTGTTTTTATAAATACTGGATTTTTAGATAGAACTGGGGACGAAATGCATACATCCTTTGAGGCTGGTCCAATGATTTTTAAAGGGGATATGAAAAAATCTAAGTGGTTAAATACTTATGAAGATTGGAATGTAGATATTGGTTTAGAATGTGGTTTTTCTGGTAAGGCACAAATAGGAAAAGGTATGTGGGCTATGCCAGATAAAATGTCTGATATGATGAAGCAAAAAATTAATCATCCAAAATCTGGCGCGAACTGTGCTTGGGTACCGTCTCCAACAGCGGCTACTCTTCATGCAACACATTATCATTACTTTGATGTTTTTAAAAAACAAGATGAATTAAAAAATAATAAGAGAGCAAAGTTAGAAAACTTACTCGAAATACCAAAGGCTGATAGACCTAATTGGTCTTTGGATGACATAAATAAAGAGCTTGAAAACAATGTACAAGGGATTTTGGGCTATGTAGTAAGATGGATTGACCAAGGTGTAGGTTGTTCAAAAGTACCTGATATAAATAATATTGGTTTAATGGAGGATAGAGCTACTCTAAGAATTTCATCCCAGCATATAGCAAATTGGTTGCATCATAATATATGTTCTAAAGACCAGGTCATGAAAGTGTTGAAAAAAATGGCTAAAATAGTAGATGAACAAAACAGTTCTGATAAAAAATACGAGCCAATGTCTTTAAATTTTGAACAATCTAAAGCTTTTATAACAGCTTGTGATTTAATTTTTAAGGGAAGAATTCAACCATCTGGATACACAGAGCCTTTACTCCACAAAAGAAGATTAGAAAAAAAATCTATTCACTAGATACTGGTACCCTGTTTTTAAATGCAGAAACCAATGTGCCATCATCTAATTGTTCTATTTCTCCGCCAACAGGTAATCCTTGGCCTAATTTAGAAATTTTAATTTCACTATTTTTAATTTCATCCTCAATATAATGTGCTGTTGTTTGACCTTCGACAGTTGCACTGGTTGCAATTATTACCTCTTTTAATTTATTTTTTTCTATTCTTTTAAGTAAAGAGTCTATTAAAAGATTTTTTTGACCATTATTGTCGTTATTATTTAATGTTCCACCCAATATATGGAAATATCCTTTGAAAATATTTGATGACTCTATTGCCCACATATCAGCTAAATTTTCTACAACACAAATTTTATCATAACCATTAATATTTTTTTCACATGTGCACTGTGTATCTTTCATTTTTAAATTTCCACATTCGTTACAACGGACTACATTTTTATAAACGCTAGCTAAAGATTTTGCTAATGGTTTGATCATATTTTCTTTATTAGTTATTAGTTTTAGAATTATTCGCTTAGCTGACTTTGGCCCTAAACCAGGAAGTTTTGAGAACTGTTTAATTAATTCGTCTATTTCTTGATTATTATTTTCCATTTAAAAAGGCATTTTAAAATCTGGAGGTAAATTTGGTATTCCAGTCACTTTACTTATTTCTGATGAGGTTTTTTTTTTGAGTTTATCTTTTGCATCATTATAAGCCGCAACAATTAAATCATAAATAATTTCTTTTTTTTCATTTTTGGCATTTTCGTGGACAAAAATAGACTTCATTTCATAGTCCCCTTTTAGAACTACCTTCACTAGTTCACCACCGGACACTCCCTCTACCTCTATTTTTTTTAAATTTTCTTGTACTTCTCTCATTTTTTCTTGAATATTTTTTGCCTGAGATAACATATCTGAAAAACTATTCATTTGTTTCGCTCACATCAATTAATTCGGAATCTGGGAAAAATTTTAAAACTTCTTTATAAACTTCACTATTCTTTTCTTCCTCTAATTTATTTTGCTTTTTTTCAATTTTTTGTTCATGAAAAGTCTTTAGATTATTATCTTTGCTCAAAGTTATAATCCATCTTTGTCCAGTCCATTCATTTAAGCAATAGGATAGTTTTTTGATAAAATTTTTATTTAAATTTTCATTAAAACTTATTTCAATTTTGCCTTGTTCAAATTTAGACAATTTAACATTTCTTTCTAAATCAAATTTAAGTTCCATTTCTTTATTCTTTTCAGCAAGATCTATTAAGCTGGAGAAAGATCTTATCTCTAAATTTTGATCTTTTAATTCATTTTTATCTTGCTTTTTTATTTGATCTGTACTTTTCATTTGCTCTTTTGCAAAATTCACTGGTTTAGCTTCTTCAGTTTTTTCTTCGTTTACTTTACCTTTCAAATTTGAAATTTCATTTTGTTTATCTGCAGGAATTTGTTCATCAGTATATTCTTCAAAATTTTTTATATGAATAAGTTGCATCACAAACATTTTAAGAGCTATGTCTTCATTTGAAACAAGTTTCAAATCTTCAATAGTTTTTAAAGATAGTTGCCAAAAAAGACCTAGATCTTGCATATTTAAATCTTTGGAGATTTTATCAATTAATTTTATTTCCCCCTCTGAAAGAAATAAATCTTTTTCAATAGGTCCAAGATTTGCTCTTCTGCCAAACAAATAAAGTAATTCTAGAAAATCATTTAAAAAGTTTTTTGCATCTAATCCTCCATCACTCAATTCTTTAAGTTGTTCTAGTGCTCCTTTTTCATTTCCTTCAAAAATACAGCTGATCAAATTTATGATTTTGGATTTATCAGCTATTCCAAGCATTTTTCTTACGTCAGTTTCTTTAATAGTTTTGTCCTGGTCTAGAGTTTGAAAAATTAGTGCCCTATCTAATAGTGATACAGCATCTCTAACTGATCCTTCTGAGGCTCGAGCCAATAATTTTAAAGCATCCTCAGATATTTTTCCTTTTTCAATATCTGATATTTTTTTTAAATGCTGAAAAATTTGCTCTAAATTTACTCTTCTAAGATCAAACCTCTGACATCTAGATAAAATTGTTACGGGTATTTTTCGTGCTTCCGTAGTTGCTAGGATAAATTTTAGTTTTTCCGGCGGTTCCTCTAAAGTCTTTAAAAGACCATTAAAGGCTTGTTTAGACAACATATGAACCTCGTCTATAATAAATATTTTGAATTTTGCACTCGTAGGATTATATTTAGCATTTTCAATTAGCTCTCTTACATCATCTATTCCAGTTTTAGATGCTGCATCCATCTCAAGAACATCAATATGATTTGAATTTTCAATTTCTCGACAGTGGCAAGTTTCTTTTTCACCACACATTTCCCCTGTTTCAAAGTTTTTAGTACAATTCAATGCTTTTGCAATTAATCTGGCAGTTGTTGTTTTTCCAACACCTCTAATACCAGTTAAAAGATAAGCATTAGGTGTTTTGTTAATTTTTATTGCGTTAGAAATTGTCTGTGCAATTATTTCTTGGCCAATTAAATCTTTAAAAATCCTTGGCCTATATTTTAACGCTAAAATTTTTGAATTATTTTTTTCCATATAAGGAGACCAAACAACCCGCTTTCAAAAGTTCGTGCTGCTGTTGTTACACCCTGACACGTTAAACGTATCAAAACCGCCTGAATGGCCCCCAAATTATTATACCAATATAGAATTGAATTCTACAAGTGTGGAATCTCTAATTTGTGGACTATTTTTTTTGTCTAAATTTAGAGGCTTCATAAACTCCAAGAATATCCAAGCTTTCAGTGTGGAAACCTAGTTCCTCAAGAGCTTTTTGTACTTTTGTATCTTCGATATGACCTTCTAAATCTAAGTAAAAATTTGTTTGGTCGAATGTGTTTTTAACTGAGAAGCTTTCAAGTTTTGTCATATTTACTTGATTAGTAGCGAATCCACCAAGACATTTGTAAAGTGCTGCTGGAATACTTTTTAACCTAAAAATACAGCTAGTAATGTATTTTTTATTTTTTTCAAAAGATGGTTGCTGAACGCTTTTCCCCATTATAATAAATCTTGTAACATTATTAGTTTCATCCTCAATATTTTTTAGAAGTACTTTAAGATTATAAATTTTTGCTGAAAGCACTGAAGCAATTGCAGCAATTGAATTATCTTTTCCACTAGATAATTCTTTTGCTGATCCAGCAGTATCTGCTGAAATAATAGTCTTAAACTTATGCTTTTGAATTATTTTTTGACACTGATCTATAGCTTGTGCATGACTTCTGACATATTTTATATCTTTAATCTCAGTATTTTCTTTTACTAAGAGATTGTGTTCGACCTTCTGATAATGTTCTGCATAAATTTGTAATTTATATTTGGGTAATAAATAATGAATATCAGCTACTCTACCTGCTAGAGAATTTTCTATAGGGATAACTATTCTATAACTATCATCTTGATGAGCAGTTTTAAATGTTTCTTCAAAAGTTGGACAAGTTTTTATATCAGCTCCTGGGAAAAGCACCTCACATGCTATGTGTGAGTAAGCACCCAGTTCTCCCTGAAAAGCTACTTTAAGTTTAGACATTTTATTTCTCCATTAAATTTTTAATCTCCTCTAAGTCAGCTTCTGTGTCAACACTTAGCGGGTCTGAATCTGTATAAAGTACGTCGATCTTCATATTGTTTTCAAGTGCTCTCATTTGCTCAAGATTTCTACTTAATTCTAAATTACTTCTTTTTAAATTAATATATTTGTTTAATGCATTTTTGGTAAACCCATAAATACCAATATGATGATAAACAAATAATTTTTTATCTGATACGGGATCTCTTACAAAATCAATTGCCTTAGACAGTTCAGAATTTTTAATATCATCTTTTGTAATTACTTTTACGATATTTTTATTTTCGTTCTCGCTGTCATCTTTAATACTAGAGGCTAGGGTTGCCATGTCACAAGAACCTTTTGCTAGATGTTCATTTAATTTGGAAATTGTGGAAGGTTTTAAGCTTGGCATATCTCCTTGTAAATTTATAATTATGCTGGGTTTTTCAGAGAAAAATTTTTTATATGCTTCGAAAACTCTATCAGTTCCTGTCTCATGATTTTGTAACGACAAATAAGCATTATAATTATTTTTTTTTATTAGCTGAAAAATATCTTTGTCAGGAGTAGCCACTAATACTTTTCCAACACCTGAGTTCTTAGCTAAATCACATACATGAAGAATCATTTCTTTTTTGTTAATCAATTTTAAGGGTTTATTAGGAAGTCTTTTTGCTTTTAAACGTGAAGGTATTATTACAACTGTATTACTCATAAATATTTATGCGGCTCAAAGACGCAATATCAACTAAATTACTTTAAGTTTTTTTTGTTAACTCGTGATATATCTACCATATTAATTATCAAATTTATGAACGGTTTTGAAATAAATAAAATTATTGCAGCACTTATTTTCACTGTATTAGTTGTTTTTGGAATAGGAAAAATTTCTGACATAATATTTAACGTTGAAAAACCATCTCAAGCCGCTTATGTGGTTGAAGCCCCAACAATCCAAACTACAACTTCTGCTTCTTCTGAGTCTGGAAGTGTTGACATAAAAGCTTTGTTAGCAATGGGAACACTAGAACATGGCAAAAAAGTATTTAAAAAATGTACTGCATGTCACGTTGTTGCAAAAGGTGGAAAGAATAAAATTGGACCAGTTCTTTACGGAGTTCTGGGCAGACAATCAGCAGCAATATCAGATTACAAATATTCAAAAGCACTCGTAGCTCACGGAAAAAAATGGTCATACGGTGAAATGAATGCTTATCTATTAAAACCTCAGGCTCATATAAAAGGAACTAAGATGGCTTTCGCTGGTTTAAAAAGTGAAAAAGATAGAGCCTCAGTGATACTTTATATGAATACTTTTAGCGACAATCCGCTTCCAAACCCTTAATCTATTTTATACACCACTCTATAATACTCTTCTGAGCATGAATTCTATTAAATGCTTGCAACCAAACAACAGATTGTTTTCCATCCATTACTTCACTTGTTACTTCTTCTTCTCTACTAGCAGGAAGACAGTGCATAAAAATAGCATCAGATTTTGCAGCTTTCATCAATTTTTTATTTACTTGATATTTTTTTAAAATTTTCTTTTTTTTCTTTTTATCGCCCTTATCTCCCATTGAAATCCATTTATCCGTCATTACACAATCTGCGTTAGATGCTGCCTCTAAAATATCTTCTGTAATTAAAAGTTTAGTTTTATTTTTTTTTGCTAGTTTAATCGCATTGCTACTTGGTTGATATTTTTTTGGGCAAGCAATATTTAAATTAAAGTCAAATTTTGAGGCCGCCTCCATAAAAGAAACAGAAACGTTATTTCCATCACCTATCCAAGCTATAGTTTTATTTTTAATATCACCTTTTAATTCTTCAAATGTGAGTATATCTGACATAACTTGGCAAGGATGGCCCTCATTAGTTAGTCCATTTATAATTGGGATATCCAAATATTTTTTAAACTCATTCACATTTTTGTGTGAGTCTGTTCTGATCATTAAAATATCAGCATATTGAGATAAAACTTTTGCTGTGTCTTTAATTGTTTCATCTCCCTTCCCATAATGAATCTCATCTTGATTAAGAATGATTGAAGAACCCCCTAATTGTTTTACAGCAAGATCAAAAGATATTCTTGTTCTAGTAGAAGTTTTTTCAAAAATCATAATCATGTTCTTTCCCTGAAGTGGTTGATCATTATCAGGTTGAGATGCAGATTTTTTTCCTCTTTCAGATTTTTTTCTCTTTGCACTATCGATGATCGATCTTAATTCATCTTTATTAAGGTCTGAAATATTTATAAAATGATTCATATACTATCCATTTCATTACAAACTTTTCTTATAATTTTAATTGCAATGTCTATTTCGTTTTTTTTAACATTCAAAGGCGGCAGGATTCTGACTACGTTTTCACCTGCTCTCATTGTAAGTAATTTGTTATCTTCTAATTTTTTAATAAATTTATTTTGATCCTCATGGAGCTGTAGACCGATTAATAATCCTATCCCTCTAACTTCTTTAATGATATTTGGGTATTCGTTTTTAATATCATTTAATTCGTCCATAAAATATTTCGATGATTTTTGTACATTTGTTAAAAAACCTTTTTTAAAAATTTGATCTAAAACTGCATTACCAACGCTCATTGCTAAGGGATTTCCTCCAAAAGTACTTCCATGTGAACCAGGTGTCATACCTTTCGCAACTTTTTTATTCATTAAAACAGCTCCTATAGGAAAACCACCGCCAATACCTTTGGCGATTGGCACTATATCTGGTTTGATTTTTGCATATTCAAAGGCAAAAAATTTCCCGGATCTGCCGATACCACATTGAACTTCGTCTAAAATTAATAAAATTTTCTTTTTATTACAGAGTTTTCTAAGTTCTCTTAAACACCAGTCTGGAATAACTTTTATTCCTGACTCCCCCATTGCAGTTTCTACCATTATTGCTGCAGTCTTTTTTGTAATAGATTTTTTAAGGGCTTTGTGGTCACCGAAATTGAAATGATCAAAACCAGGAACTTTTGGCTCAAATCCCTCGGTCATTTTTTTTGATCCACTTGCAAATATGGTTGCAAGCGTTCTGCCATGAAATGAATTTTTAATACAAAGTATTCTATTTTTTTGAGGTTTGCCGATTTTATAAAAATATCTTCTAGCTGCCTTTATTGCTAGCTCGGTTGCTTCAGCGCCACTATTTTGAAAAATAACATAATCAGCAAAGGTTTTTTGTCTTAATCTTTGAGCTAATTTTTCACCTTCTGGAATTATAAAAGCATTCGAAACATGCCAAACTTTTTTTGATTGTTTATTTATAGCTTTTGTTAAGTAGCTGTTTGCATGACCAAGAGAATTTACTGCTATTCCTTGAACAAAATCTAAATATTTTTGACCTTTGCTCGAGTATAAAAAACTTCCTTTTCCTCTACTAAAAGCAATTTTTCTTCTATTATAATTTTTGGCTAATGCACTCATTTTAAGATCTTACTTTATATCCCTTTTTATAAAGCAAATAAGACACATACCAAAGAACAATTGCTAAGATCGTTAAATATAATGATCCAACAAATATTGATCCATCTGATTTCTCAAGGAAACCATATCTAAATCCATCAATCATGTAAAAAAATGGATTACATTTGCTTATTGTTTGAAGAAAATCTGGCAGGTTATCAATGGTATAAAAAGTTCCTGATAGAAATGACAACGGTATGATTATAAAATTTGTTACTGTAGCCATATGATCAAATTTTTCAGCCCAAAGTCCTGCTATAACACCTACCGATCCGAGTATAAAAGATGAAATAAAAGTGTAGAAAATCACCGCAGAAAAACTTTTAATTTCTATATCAACTAAAAAATAGAATACAATTAAAGATACTAGTCCTATCATGAAACTTCTCGTTGTAGCCGCAAGAGCTACCGCAATAGTTACTTCAGATGCTGAGAGAGGTGCATACAAAATATCCACAATATTTCCTTGAATTTTTCCAATCATGAAACTTGATGAAGAATGTGAGAATGCTTGTTGTATTATTTGCATTGCAATCAATCCAGGCGCGAGGAAAGTTATAAATGGATAACCAAGCATATCTGATCTGCCATCTCCGATTGCAACTGCTAAAACTCCAAGGAATAACAAAGAAGATATTATTGGGGATAAAAGCGTTTGAATCCAAACTATAAGAAATCTTAAGACTTCTTTTTTATAAAGTGTCCAAAAACCTATCCAATTTATTAGGCCAAATCTTCTAGCGCCAAATTTATATTTTGTTCTCATTTCAACCATACGTAGTCTTATAACTCCAAAAAAAAATTTCTGTGAAAAACTTTTTTTATAAACAGATTTTGAGACTAATTTGTTTCAACACTACTAGATTTTGTAATAGCTTAAAACTATAAAACAAGATGTAGTTTTCTAAATATGAGTTATTGGGACGAAACACGCGAAGCAAAATTAAAAGAGTTATGGGAAAAAGGTCATACAGCTAGTCAGATAGCTGAGGCTTTAGGCGGAACCACTAGAAACGCAGTTATTGGTAAAGCGCACAGGTTAAAGCTTGCTGGCCGTGTTCAATCTACAAAAACGCAAAAGCAAAATAAACCTGCTACGAGTGTTCAAAGTAAAGAGGAGAGAAATATAAGTAGAAGAAGTAGGTTCAAATCCTTACTTCTTGATAAAAACTTTGAACCAGAAAATCCAAAAAAATTGGAAGAATTAGATGATAAAAATTGTAGATGGCCAATAGGTCACCCAGATGAAGAAAATTTCTATTTTTGTGGAAGATCACCAATTGAAGGTTTTTCATATTGTAAACTCCATGTTTTATACGCATTTCAGACCAGAGATCAAAAGGACGAATTGATAGATAAAGAGGATGATATTCCTGACTTCATAGAGAAGAAAGTCAAAGCTTCTAAGTAATCCTTTAATAAAACCTTAACAATACTTTAATATAATAATCAGGAGAAAAAATATGAATGAAATAACTATAAAATATCTTAAATGGACAAGTACGTTTTTAACCTTGTTTGGAATATTAGCATTCTATTTAGATTACTATCCTTACAGCATGATACCTCACGGACTTGGTATTATTGGATGGACAGTTGTAGGAACCATAACAAAGGATAAACCGCTACTTACAAACTTTGCATTGCAAATACCTATAATGTTTGCGGGTATAATAAAATATTCGATATAGATTTATGAGGAATATTTTGTTTGTGTGCACAGGCAATTCAGCAAGAAGTATTCTTGCAGAAGCTTTGGTCAATAAAAATTATAGTTTAAAATTTAAAGCTTTTAGCGCAGGTAGCAATCCTACAGGGAAAATAAACCCTAATATAAAAAAATATTTAGAAAAAAAAAATTTCGATATATCAAATTATTCTTCAAAGAATTTTGACCAGTTTTTAAAAAATAAAATAAAAATTCATCAAGTTATAACAGTTTGTAACAATGCCCATAATGAGGTCTGTCCGGTCTGGCCTGAAAAAAAAGATATAATTCATTGGGATATTGAAGACCCAGTTGAAAAAATTAAATCTGCTACTTCTGATACAGAGATTGAAAAAGTAATTGATGAAACTTATGAAATATTATCTAATAAGATTAAAGAATGGGTCGCAAATGAAGAATAAAATATTTGTTGGTGAATTTATAGGAAGTGCCTTGTTGGTGATGGCAATAGTAGGCTCGGGTATTATGGCAGAGAGTCTTACAAATGATACTGCTGTGATGTTGTTAGCTAATGCAGTTGCAACCGGTGCGGCTTTATATTTTTTGATTGTATCAATATCTGATATTTCAGGAGCACACTTTAATCCTTTTGTAACTCTTGCAATGTACCTCTCAAAAAGGATTAAATCCCAACTGCTACCAGTTTATTTTACTGCACAAATTTTAGGTTGTTTAACTGGTGTAATGTTAGCAAATTTTTTCTTTGATTATTCCTTAATCGAATTATCTTCTAAAAGTAGATCTGGAATAAATGTTTTTGTATCAGAAATAATAGCAACTTTTGGATTAATTTTTATAATATTTCGAACAATAAAAGGAGGTAAAGTCCTTGTAGCTACATCAGTAGCAACTTTTATTACCGCAGGTTATTGGTTTACATCATCTACTTCATTTGCAAATCCTGCGGTTGCGATAGCGCGAACTTTTACCAATACTTTTACTGGAATAAATTATCTTAATACACCGTTTTTTATAATTGCTGAGTTAATCGGTACTTTATTTGCAATATATATTTTGAGGAAATTAAAGGTCTAATGGCGTGAAACCTGGCGTGAAATTTTAAAAAATTAGTAACAAAATGTTATCTCAAATACTTGGTAAAAAAACTTACTAACAGTTTTACAACTTGATCTAAATAAAAAAAAAATTATAAAGGACAAATCCTCCATACCAAAATTTTAAATAATAAATTTAACCTCTAGACTCGATTTATAAAGTAGATATAAGTGAGTCGTCTTATGGACCTAACATTAATATATACAATCGTTGGTTTCGGGCTAGCAGGCTATAGTGTAATAGCTAACGATTCCATTCAAACACTTGGAACATTCATTGCATCTAAGAAAAAATGGTTCGCTTGGTATATATTAGCAGGTTCAGCTTCATCTGTAATGATAATAGCTCTAGCATGGGGTTGGTACAGTTACGATGGTGACATTTCTTATGGAAGATTAACTAGAATACCTTATCAGGAAATTCAGTGGTATCATGCAGTTGCTCCAGCAATTCTTTTATTGCTCACAAGAATAGGAATTCCGGTCTCAACGACTTTTTTGGTTTTATCGGCTTTTGCATCAACAGTTGTTTTAGAAAAAATGCTGGTAAAAAGTATAGTTGGTTATGGTATTGCAGCAACTGTGGCTTATATATGCTGGATTGGGGTTTCTAAATTTATTAATGAAAAACTCGATGAGGTAAAAGGAGATTTTTGGATAAAATTTTGGAGAAATGCAGTTTGGGTAACATCCGGTTGGTTATGGTGGGTATGGTTATCACACGATGTTGCAAATATTGCAGTATTCTTGCCAAGACAATTAGATATTACTTTGCTGCTAACTGTTATGGCTTACTTCACTGTGCTTCTATTTTATATTTTTTATATTCATGGTGGTCCAATACAAAAGGTAGTTTTAGAAAAAACAGGTACAAGATACGCTAGATCAGCAACAATAATAAATATTATTTATGCTGCAGTATTATTCTATTTTAAAGAATTAAATGATCTTCCAATGTCAACTACTTGGGTATTCGTAGGCCTTTTATGTGGTAGAGAGCTAGCCATTTCAACCATGAACAAAGATTATAAGTTTAAATATGTATTTCCTTTAATTGGAAAAGATTTTGTTAAAATGTTTTTTGGTCTAAGTGTTTCAGTTGCAATAGTTTTGGCAATTCACTATTTCATTATCCCTAAAGGATTATATTAAAAAGTATTATTTCTTTTTTTTAAGATCTTCGTAAATCTTTGTAAGTTCTTCTTGTGTTAAATTTTCATTTTTTAATTTATCGAGTACTTCTTCTTCTTTTTCAATTTCTTCTTCTTTTTCAATTTCATCTGATTTTAGTTTGTCTTTTTGTCTATTTATTTCTGATTTTGCGGCTATACCTGCTCCGATGCTTTTAAAAGATACGAATATTACAAATATAGCAAGACCTGCGCCTATTAATATAAAAAGTAAATCCATTAATTAATTATAATTGCTAATTTAAACTTTGGCAAATTCTCCACCTGACCGATAACGCCACAACCATTTTTCCATTTCTTTTTCAATATCAGATGGCTTAATGTTTAAATCTTCAAGAGTTAAGTGATCGCCTGATACTACATTATCTTTTTCAGATAGAATTATGCACTGATCTTTTGTTATTACTGGATCAATTGGCAGTAAGCTTAATAAGGATCCTTGTATTTTTGCAAGCGTCATTGGTACATCAGCAACTATTCTTTTTTTTCCGATTACTTTCAAAATTAATTTAATCATATCACCAAAGCTGATAACTCTACCGCCACCCAATTCGTAAATTTTACCTTCATTATTTTTCGTCTCTATTGCCTTTAAAATTGCTTTTGCCACATCGTTCACAAAAATTGGTTCAAATTTATAACTGGTGTTAACAACTGGTATAATCGGAGACAAACTTAGTTTAGCAAATAAATTTGTAAAATTATCTTCATTTCCTATTACAACACTCGGTCTAATTATTACTGTTTTATCAAAATTATTTATTGCTTTTTCTTCTCCCAGAAATTTGGATTGTTGGTATTTAGACTTAGAGTCTTTGTTCGCGCCTATTGCTGAAACATGTATAAATTTTTTTACATCTGATTTTTTACATAACTTTGCAATACTTTCAGGAAGTTCAGCATGAACCGTATTAAATTTTTGTTTTCTGTTTTCAAATAATATGCCGCAAAGATTTATAACTACGTCTGAGTTTTCAATTGCATTTTTAATTTCATCAAAATTATTTTGACCAAATTTGATTATCTCTATGGCCCCGGGAGGTGCTTGAGTCTTTAAATACGTTTTTGTAAAGGGATTACGTGTTGGAATAATGCATCTGAAGTTCTTTCTGGTCAAATTTCTGACAAGATAACGTCCTATAAAACCACCACCGCCTAGAATTGTTGCTATTGGGTAATTATTCATGGTAATTAGAATAAGTATATGAAGATTAATAAATTTTCAAACGATTTGCCTAAAGAAATTGTCTCACAGATAAAAGATAGTATTGCTATAGATACTGAAGCTACCGGATTAAAAATACCTGAAAGAGACAAATTAAGTTTAATACAAATTTGTGATGCAAATGGAGAGGTCTACGTAATTCAGCCTGATAGAAAAACATATAAAGCACCAAATTTAGTCTCGATTTTAGAAAACAATAAAATTTTAAAAATTGGTCACTTTTTAAGATTTGATAAAAGTGCATTAGAATTTTTCCTTAAGTGCAAAATTAAAAATATTTTTGATACTAAAATTGCTAGTAAA
Organism: uncultured Pelagibacteraceae bacterium; assembly: GCA_902519465.1. GTDB lineage: Bacteria > Pseudomonadota > Alphaproteobacteria > Pelagibacterales > Pelagibacteraceae > Anoxypelagibacter. The sequence continues at coordinate 28,554 of CABYJW010000002.1, read as the reverse complement.
GTCGTTCGAACTTACACAGATCAACATGGACTTAAAAACTTAGTTTTTGAATTTTGTAATAAAAATTTAGATAAAAGAGCTAGTAGTAGCGATTGGAATAAAGATATAAACGAATTTAGCACCAAACAATTAGAGTACGCAGCTAACGATGTAATATTTCTTCATAAAATAAAAGCAGAATTAGAAAAAATGCTGATCAGAGAAAAGAGAATGGATTTATATGAGAGCTGTATTAAGTTTTTAGATACGAGAATTAAATTAGACCAATCTGGATTTAAATTTGATATTTTTGAACATTAATGAGTAAAAAAAATTACATAAAAATTGGAAAAAAATCAGCAGCAGTTCAAATTTCTGAATTGAAAAAAATCAATAAAGTTTTCAACTCATCATTTGCTAAAGCGGTTGATGTACTTGCAACTTGTAAAGGTAAAGTAATTTGTGCAGGTGTTGGTAAATCTGGTTTGATAGCAAGAAAAGTATCTGCAACATTATCAAGTATTGGGGTTTCAAGTTTTTTTTGTGATCCAGGTACAGCAAGACATGGTGACATGGGTCAGATTGAAAAGAAAGATGTCCTTTTAATTTTTTCTTATTCAGGAAATTCAGAAGAACTAGCTGATATGCTCAACTATGCAAATAGATTCTCAATTAAAGTAATTGGTATTGCAAGTTTGAAGGACAGTATTTTATTAAAAGCAAGTGATATAAAATTATTATTACCAAAAGTAAAAGAGGCAGATATTTCATCAATTGTTCCAACATCAAGTACTACTATTACTTTAGTATTAGGCGATTCATTATGTGCTGCAATTCAATACAAGAAAAAATTTTCTAAAGAGATTTTTAAAAGGTACCATAAAGGAGGCAGCCTTGGAAAAAACCTTCTTTTAGTTAAAGATATTATGACAAGCGGAAAAAAAATTCCAACTATAGATAAAAATAAAACTATTGGTGATGCAGCGAAAGTAATTAGTGCTAAAAAACTAGGATTAGTTTTAGTTATGAAAAAAAATAAATTAATATCAATTGCTACTGATGGGGATTGTAGACGTGGTTTAGCAAAATTTTCAAAAAATGATAAAATTGAAAAAATTGCAAATAGAAATCCATTTAAAATAAATGAGGATACAACTGCATATAAAGCGCTCTCTATAATGAATCAAAAAAAAATTACATCACTTGTTGTTTCTTCCAAGTCAGGGAATATAAAAGGTATTTGTCATATACATCATCTACTTTCACATGGTATTAAATAAATCAAAAATAAAGAGAAAAAACCTAATACAGATTTCTTTAGTATTTTTTGGTTTATTGATAATTTTTTTTACATATTTTTACAGCGGAGATAAAGAATCCTCCTTAAATAAAGTTGAAGAAAAAGAAACTCAAAAAAATGTTATTGAAAAAGAAGGTTTTAACACATTCGAAAATATTACTTACGAAGGCAAAGACTCGAATAATAATGATTTTACATTAAATTCAGAGTACGCAGAATTTGCTACCAATGAATCAAATATTATTTATATGAAGAAAATAATTTGTAAATTTTTTTTTAAAGATGGGACAGTTTTAAAAATTATAAGCGACAAAGGTATATATGATAATATCTCAAATGATATGGAATTTGAGGAAAATGTTGAAATGTACTATTTGGAAAATAAATTATTCTCTGATAAAGCAAATTTTGTAAATTCTGAAAATTATTTTATTGTTCAAGGTAACGTAATTGGAGAAGGTCCGTTAGGAAATATTGCTGCTGATAAGCTAAATGTTGATTTAATTCAAAAAAAAATGAAAATTAGTATGTACAATGAAACTAAAGTTAATATAAAAGTAAATTATTAAATGAAAAAAAGTTTTAGAATAATTAAATTTAAGAAAAATAAACCAGTTTTACAGGTCAAAAATTTAAGTAAATCTTTTGATGGTAGACCAATTTTAAAAAAAATAAATTTAGAGTTATACCCAGGTGAGATAGTTGGTTTAATTGGTCCGAACGGATCTGGAAAATCTACACTTTATGGTTCTATAATTGGGCAATATAAAGTTGAAAGTGGTTCAATCTTTTTAAGTCAAAAAGATATTACCTCAAAACCAATTCATGAAAGAGCAAAATTAGGTATTGCTTATTTAAGCCAGTATAGAAGTGTATTTAATATGACAGTGCTCGATAACCTTTTGGGAATTTGCCAAATATCAATTAAAGAAACTGACAAGCAAAAGTTGATGGTAGAAAAATTACTTACTGAGTTTAACTTGCAACATCTTAGAAATATAAACGCAAATTCCCTTTCTGGGGGAGAGGTGAGACGATTACAAATTGCTAGAACATTAATTAATGAACCTAAAGTAATATTGTTAGACGAACCAATGGCAGCTTTAGATCCAATTATTGTTCAAGATATTCAAAAATTTATATTGAAATTACAATCTTATGGATGTGGGGTAATTGTGACTGATCACCAAGTACAGAATCTTTTTGAAATAGTAGACAGGGCCATGGTCATTGGTGAACAGACTATAATCGCCTCTGGAAAGCCAAAAGATATATTGAAATCTGAAAAAGCTAGAGAAATATATTTTGGTTCTTATGAAAATTAAAAAGCATGGCGGTTAAAAAGTACTCTGTAATATTAAATAAAAAAATTAAAGAATTTAATAAAGTTATTGAACCTGATTCTGACAAATCAATTTCTATTAGAGCTTTTTTAATTGGCTCAATAAGCCAAGGTATTTCTAAAATATCAAATGTTCTTTTAAGTGAAGATATTTTCTCAACGATAGAATGTCTAAAAAAATTAAATTGCAAAATAATAAAGGAAGGAAAAAATAAGTATAAAATCTTTGGTAAGGGGCTCGGATCATATTATGCAAAAAAAAATACCCTCTTAGATTTGGGTAATAGTGGTACAGGTCTTCGACTAATAAGTTCAATAATATCTACAACGCCGAACATTGAAGTAAATCTTACGGGAGACAGTTCATTAAAAAAAAGAAATATGTCCAAACTCATCGCCCTTTTAAGTGAATTTGGGGCAGAAGTTTTTCCAAAAAATACAGTTCGTCTTCCATTCAAATTGAGATCCTCAAATTTCCCGGTTGGAATAAAATATATTGCAGGAAGTTCGGCTCAGCTCAAAAGTGCTGCAATACTAGCTGCATTAAATTCGTTCGGAACTACGACGGTCTTAGAAAAGTATAAGACACGAGACCATACAGAAAATTTACTTACTAAAAATTCAAAAAGTATATTATTCAAAAATAAAAAAGATATAATAAAAATTTCTGGTAAAAAAACACTAGATCCATTTAATATTAAAGTACCTTCTGACCCTTCCTCTGCAGCTTTTTATACTGCAATATGTTTATTGAATCAAAATTCGAGCCTTAAAATTAAAAATGTTTGTATAAATCCAAAAAGACTAGGATTCTACAATATTTTAAAAAAAAACGGAGCTCAAATAAAAATTAGTAATAGAAAAAAAATTAACAACGAGTATGTAGGCGATATCTTGATAAAAAGTAGTAAAATTAATTTTTTAAGAACTAATTTCTCACATTACCTGACTGCAACGGATGAATATCCCATAATGTTTGTAATAGCTGCTTTTCTAAAAGGTACTTCAAAGTTTACTGGCATTGGTGAGCTTGCTAATAAGGAGTCAAATAGAATTATCGAGATGAAAAAAATTTTAGTGAAACTTGGAATTAAATGTAAGTCCTCAAGTAACTCAATAACAATTAATGGAGGGAAAGGTTTTATAAAAAGAAATAATTTTTTAAAAATTAATTCATTAAACGATCACAGAATAGCAATGTCTTGTGTAGTACTGGCAGTATGTACTGGTTTAAAAATTATTATAAACGGATTCGAAACCGTAAATACATCTTCTCCATCATTTTTAAAAATAGTGAAAAAACTAGGCGGAAAATATGAAATTAAAAAAAAATAGTAAATTTATTGTTGCTGCAGATGGTGCTGCAGCAAGTGGCAAAACAACGGGTTCTAGAATTATATCTAGAAAATATGGATTAAAATTTTTATCATCAGGTCTACTTTATAGGTATGCAGGTCAACAACTTTTAAAATATAAACCAAAAAATGAAATTAAATTTTTAAAATTAAAGTTTAAAAAATTGAACTATAATAAAATAAATAAAATTAATCTTCATTCATCGAAAATTTCTGAATACACCTCCATTATTGCAAAACAAAAAAAAATTAGAAATGTACTAAAAAAGTTCCAACAAGATTTCGCATCAAAACATAAAAGAGTTTGCATTGAAGGAAGAGATATTGGAACCGTTATTTTACCTAAAGCAGACTTAAAATTTTTTTTTATTTGTGACTTTAAAATTGCCGCAAAAAGAAGATTTAAAGAATTAAAGAAAAAAAATAAATTTTTAAAATTTGAAAATGTTAAAAAAGAGCTTCAAAATCGTAATTTAAGAGATGTTTCAAGAAAAAACAGCCCTTTACTAAAAAGCCCTGATGCGGTAATTGTGGACACCGGAAAAAACAGAAATATAACTATGATGATTAGTAGAATGAGCAAATATATGGATAGAAAGATTTTAGATAAGTATGGAAATTAAATCTGAGGTATCTAAAAACCCTGGTGCTAAAGAATTTGAAGCACTATTAAAAGAAGATCTAAAAAAAAGAGATTTAAAAGAGGGGAACATCATCAAAGCTACTATTAGTGAGATTGGAAAAAAATATGTATTTGTAGATTTAAAAGCCAAATCTGAAGGCATAATTCCGATTGAAGAATTTAAAATTTCTAAAGAATTTCAAGATTTAAAAGTTGGTTCTAAAATAGATGTATATTTAGAAAGAATTGAGTCATTCAAAACCGGAGAGATTGTTGTTAGTCGTGAAAAAGCTAGACGAATGAGTCAATGGGTGAAAATGCAAAAAGCTTTTGAGTCACAAGAAGAAGTTGAAGGGGTAATTACAAATAAAGTAAAAGGTGGCATGGTGGTTAATGTTAATTCTTGTTTGTGTTTTTTACCAGGATCACAAATTTCAACTACTCCTTTAAAAAATTTTGAAATAGATAAATTGATGAATAAACCGCTTAATTTTATTGTAGTTAAGTGCGATAAAGCAAGAGGAAACCTAGTAGTTTCTAGAAGAGCGATTCTAGAGAAGAGTCGAAATGAAGGTTTAGAAAAAGTTTTAGCTAAAATTAAAGTTGGTGATATTGTTGAAGGTAAGTGTAAAGCAATTCTGGATTGGGGGGCTTTCATAGATTTAGATGGTGCGGATGGACTTTGTCATGTAACAGATCTTGCATACTCGAGGGTAAAGAAAACCTCAGATCTTTTGTCTGTAGGTCAAACCATGAAATTTAAGGTAATCAAGATAGATGCCCAAACAAAGAGGATCAGTCTAGGAATTAAACAAATGTTTCCTGATCCTTATGAAGATTTAGATAAAAAATATAAAGTTGGTGATATATGTAAAGCTGTAGTGACGAAGTGTCTAGAATATGGGGTATTTGCAAAAATATCCGAAAATTTGGAAGGATTGATCCACCAGTCCGAATTGAGTTTTACAAAAAAAAATGTTCAACCAAGCAAAATTTTGTCTCCTTCGCAAGAGATCAAAGTCCGTATTATTGAAATAGATACCTCTAAAAGAAGAATATCGTTAAGTTACAGACAGACTTTAGAAAACCCTTGGGATGTTGTTACAAAAAAATCTCCGGTTGGGTCAGTAGTAAATTGTAAGGTGAACAATATTTCAGATTTTGGTTTATTTGTTTCAATTGAAAGTTCAGACCTAATAGGCATGATTCATTTTAAAGATCTTGCGTGGAATGAAAACGACCAAAATTTAAAAAAATTTAAAAAAAACGACTCTTTTAAAGCTAAAATATTAGAAATAGATAAAGAGAAAGAAAAAATAAGATTGGGACTTAAACAATTAGAGAAATCGCCTTTTGACTATTTCAAAGACGAAAATCTAAAAATAGGAAGCATAATAACAGTTGCTGTAAAAGAAATATTACCAAAAAAAGGTATTCGAGTTGTGATTGGAAATAATGAGAATTTGATAACTACAATTAAAAAAAGTGATTTAGCTTTAAACGTGCAAGATCAGCGAGAAACAATTTTTCAACCTGGGAATAGATTAGATTGCGCTATAGTTGATTTAAAGCCTGAACAAAGCAAAGTTGTGCTTTCAGTTAAGGAAAAAGAGCGAATTGAAAATGAGGAAGCGATTAAAAAATTTGGTAAAGAAGGAAAATCGAGCGGCCAATCTTTAAAATCAATTTTTGGTAAAGTTCTTGGTTCAAAGAAAAAAGATAAAAAGAAGGACAAAGAAGATAAATAATGGTGAGATCAGAGATAATTTCAAAATTATCTAAAAGAATTCATCATAAGCTTAGAAGAAAAGATCTCGAAAATATTTTTCAAATTATACTAGACACTATTATTCAAGGAATAGAGAATAATAAAAGTACAGAACTAAGAGATTTTGGTAGGTTCTCTGTAAAAGAATTAAAAGATAAAATTGCAATAAATCCACGCACTGCTGAAAAATTTAGATCTTCTAAAAAAAAATCTGTATCTTTCAAGATGTCTGCAGAGCTAAGAAAAAGAGTAAACGAAGATAGGGTAAAAAATTGAAAAAGAATATTTTTGTAGCTTTAGATTTCTCAAATTTCGATAAAGCTGTAGATGTTGCAAATCAAGTAAAAAATGATGCCGCCGGGCTAAAAATCACCAATGAATTATTTGCCATTTGTGGAAAAGACGGACTAAAAAAACTTGCAGGATTTGGTCTAGAAATATTTTTAGATTTAAAGATACATGACGTTCCCAATACAGTTAAGAAAACTGTTGCGAGTATCGCTTCATTAAAAACCACAAAATATTTAACAGTTCACACCAGCGGAGGTTTGAATATGCTTATGGCAGCAAAGGAAGCAGCAGGAAATTTGGAATTGTTAGGTGTCACAGTGCTGACCTCCCAATCTGCATCTCAAGAACAGGTTAAACATTTAGCAGAACTAGGTATAAAATCAGGGCTTAGTGGTATAGTTGCTTCTGCACAGGAATATTCGTCTATAAGATCTTTGTCAAAAAACTTAAAGATTTTTTGTCCTGGAATTAGAGGTCTTGAAGATAAAAAAGATGACCAAAAAAGAGTTATGAGTTACTCGGGGTTTTGTAAGATTTCAAAAAATGATGATAAAGCATTTACAGTAATAGGAAGACCAATCTACGAAAGTGGAGATGCTGGTCAAAACCTGAAAAAAATTATACAATCTTCTTCACAATGAAGATTGATCCTTTCAAAGAGCTTAACCCACCTACCAAAGATGGGTACTGGATAAATAAAAAAACCAAAGAGCGTTTTGGTGGTGCATATATTTCAAGTTTATTAGTCCCAAATCTGAAAAGAGTTGAAAAAGGTTTTTTCAAAGCCATCAAAGACAAAAAATTTATGAAGGAACTAAATGAAGAGTTAGAAACTTTTATTGGGGTAAATACTCCAATACATTTTAGTCCCGAACTTACAAAATTAGCTGGCGGAGAAAAAAAAGGTAAAATCTTTTTAAAAAGAACTGATTTACATACAAATCATTCTCACAAACCAGTATCTGCTTACTCTTGTTGCAAATTAGCTAAGTATTTAGGATTTAAAAAAATTTTAACTGAAACAGGAGCTTTTCAAAATGGTCGCGCTGTTGCTTCAGCATGTGCTGCGTTAGGACTCGATTTAGATATTTATGTCGGCGCAAACGATGCAAAAAAATTAGCTATTAATAAAGATATTTCTGCTCTGCATGGTGCAAATATAATTGAGGTTCATGACTCAACAAAGAGCTTGTTACCAGCTATGGCCGCGGCTCTTCGGGCTTTCCAAAGTGAGCCAGACTCAATGTATGTAGTTGGAAGCGTAGCAGGACCGCATCCATATCCTCTTATGGTAAGAACATTCGGTAGTGTCATTGGTCGAATTACAAAAAAACAATTTAAAAATTTAGTGGGTAAAGATCCATCAACAATATTTTCTGTGTGTGGTGGCGGATCTAACATGCTTTGTATTTCATATCCATACCTTAAAACAAAAAGTACAAAAATATATGCAGTAGAGTCTGCAGGTAAAGGTTTAAAAACTGGAAAACATGGAGCAACTATTGGTGGCGGTGGAAAAATGGGAATTTTACTTGGTATGCAATCGAAAGTTTTGTTAGATGGAGAAAATATCGCAGAAAGTTTTACAGAAGCATCTGGTCTTGATTTTAGTTCTATCGGAACTGAAGTGGCTTTTCTTCATTCAATAGGAAGAATAAAATTTTTGACTGCTACGGATTTAGAAGCAAAAAAAACCTTTATGATGATGGCTCGTAAAATTGGATTAATTTGTGCTATCGAAGCTTGCTATGTAATTCATGCTGCAATCAAAGAAATTAGGAAAATAGGAAAGCCTAAACAAAATCATTTAATTCACTTATGTGGCGCTGGAGAACCAAATGTTGCTCAAATGATGGAGTTTATGAAAAAAAATAAATGAGCAAACTAAATAATCTTTTCAGAAATCTAAAAAAAAATAAAAAATCTGCTTTTGTAGGTTTTGTTACTACTGGCGATCCTAATTACGCTTCTTCAAAAGCAATAATGAAAGAAATGACTAAGTACTGTCAGATTATTGAGGCCGGCGTGGCGTTTTCAACAAGTACATCTGACTCTCCAATAATTATGGAAGCAAATGATCGTGCAATTAAATCAGGAATGAATTTGGACAAAACTTTTAAACTTGTTAAGGAAGTTATCGTGGAAACAAAAACTGATACATGTTTTATTTTAATGACATATCTAAATCCTATAGTTGTTTATGGAATAAAAAAATTTATAAATATGAGTAAATCAGTAGGTATCGCAGGATTAATAATTGTTGATAGTAATCTTAATTCTCCGGAGGAAAAATTACTTTTAAAAGGTCTTACAAAAAAAGGTATTGGTTATACAAAAATAATTTCTCCAACAAATAGTGAAAAGTTTATCCAACAAAGTATTAGAAATACTAAAAATTCTTTCATTTATATAACGACATACGCAGGATTAACTGGTTCAAAAAACGTGAATCTTAAGAATGTAAAAAAATTAATAAGCAAAGTTAAAAAATATTCAAAAGAAGTACCTACAGGAGTTGGTTTCGGTGTCAAAACCACAAAACACGTAAAACAAGTATCGAAATACGCTGATGCTGTAATTTGTGGTTCAAGTATTGTGAATAAAATCAAAGTAGGTCATGAAAAAAAGTTTTCTGCCAAAAAATTGGCTAAATTTATTGGAAAATATGTTAAAACCTTATCAGCTGGTGCGAGATGAATTGGATAAAAGACAAAATTAAAAAGTTTGGTGACTCATTAAAAAAGTACACCAGAAAAAGACCTTCTAAAAATGAACAAGAAAATGCGGATTGGATAAACTGTCCATCATGCAAAAAATTACAATATAAAAAAGATTTAGAGAGCTTACAGTTTATATGTTCTTGTAACTATCACTTTGATTATCCAGCTAAACAAAGGCTAAAAAATTTATTTGATAATTCTTTATTTGAAGAAATTCCATGCCCTCCAGCCGATGCTGATCCATTAAATTTTAAAATAAATAATAAACCATACATCTCAAAAAGAAAAAAATATGAAGAATCTACAGGACTTGATTCGGCTCTTGCATGTGCTTCAGGTAAAATAAATGGTTTAACAGCTGTAGTAGTTTGTTCCGAGTGGAAATTCGGTGGTAGCGCAATGACACCGAAAGAGAGTGAACATTTTGTTTCGGCAGCTGTTAAAGCAATTGAAATTAAAGCTGATATATTTATTTCTATTTTACAAAGTGGAGGGATGGCCGTCACTGGTGGGGTCCCTGCATTAGCTAGTGGTATGGTTAAGACACAAATAGCTTATTCTGAATTAAAGAAAGCAGGAATTTTATCAATTGGTGTGGCTTGTTCAAAATTAAGTGGAGGAACTTATGTTATGTGGAATAATCATGATATTTTATGTGTAGAATCACCCGGTTCACATGACATTTTATTTAGTGGAAAAAGAGTTACAGCAAATCTAAAATCTGGCGAACAGTTACCTGAAAATTTTGGACAAGGATCATCACTAGATGCCTTGGTAGACATAATCTTTTCAAGCAGACTAGAAATAAAAGATGGTGTTACAAAAATTGCAAGAGTCTTGTTGAAAAAACCAAAAATTAAATCTATAGCTGATAATCCAAGCGAAACTATAGATGAGAGCATCGAAAAAACTTTATCAGAAACTTCAAAAGCAGTATAGCAAAAGAATTAATTTAGATCTTAAAAGGATCAAGAAAGTTTTATCCATACTTCACGATCCTCAAGACGAACTCAATAATGTAATCAATGTTATAGGAAGTGATGGTAAAAACAGTTTTTTAACATCATTAAAATACTTTCTAGAAGCAGATAATAAAAAAGTAAATACGTTTACTAGCCCTCATTTGTACGATGTAAGATCAAGAATTTGGTTGGGTAATCGGTTTATTTCACTCGCTGAAATAAAAAAATATAAGAAAATTATTGAAAAAACAAAACAAAGGCTTACTTTATTTGAGTTGCTTACTTGTATATTTGTTTTGGCTGCAACTAAGACAGACTCCAACTCCTTTAATCTAATTGAAGCTGGATTATTTTTTAGAAAGGATAGTACAAATCTATGGCAAGCCCCTTTAGCTCAAATCTGTACTCAAATAAATAAGCAACACACTGAATGGATTAAACCGAAAAGTATAGGTGAAATATGTAAACAAAAAGTAGGTTATTTAAGTGAAAACACTACTATTTATACTGGAAAGCAAAAACCAAAAACTTTTAAAATAATAAAAAAAATTTTACAGAAGAACTCAAGTCATAAAAAATACTATGGTTCATGGAGTATTGTACGTAAAAATAATAAAAAATTTTATAAAGATCAAAATAATTTAATCTTGCTCGATTCTAAATATATTCATTCTGGTGGTTTATGGGAAAATGTTGGTTTAGCTATTAAAGTGGCTATTGATCTAGGAATAGATGTAAAAAAAATAAAACAAACAATTAAAAAAATTAAATTTGAAGGCCGTTGTCAATTTGTAAGAGGCAAATTGACAAAAAAACTCTATAAAACCGAAAAGTTATTAATTGATACTTGCCATAGTGACGAGTCTACCAAAAATTTAGCAAGGTATTTAAGAAAATTTAAATTACCTATCTATGGTATATGTGGAATTTTAAAAAATAAAAATCCTGATAAATTAATAAAAAATTTTAAAGGAATTTTCAAAAAGATAATTACTTTTAAAATTCCAGAAGAGTCAAATGCTTTAAGCTCATTTGATTTAAAAAAAATTTCTGAAAAGCATGGTTTTAAAGCGGTTGAAGCTAAAAATATTAAAGATGCATTAAAGATAGTCTCGTCTAAAGAAAAAAAAATTATTGTACTTTGGGGTAGTACATATGGTGCAGGAGACGCTTTGAGTTTAAATTAAAGATGTTTATTTATAAATGCTTCAATATTTGTCTGGTCAGTTCCACCAACAAGTGTGTCAACGTGTGAACCATCTTTATATAAAAAAAGAGTTGGAATTGAACGAATAGCATTTGCAGTAGCGAAATTTGGCTGAGAGTCTACATCATGATTTGCTATAATAATTTTGTCTGCCATTTTCTCTGAGATAGTTTCTAAAATTGGGTTTATAGCTTTACAAGGTCCATTTGGTGAAGAGTAAGCCCCCTCAATTGATGAGAGGGCTTACTCCCCACACCAATCAGCTGTAAATTTAATTAAAGTTAATTTACCCTTAGTAGCTATTAATTCTTTATAATTTTCATCTGTACTTTTTAAAAGAGCCATAATTTCTAATTAAAGTTTTTTTCAAAAATGTCAATCTAACAATTTTGTCTTATTTTCAATTTTGTTAATTTCTTTTCTTAAATACTCAGCTTCTGCACAAATTTTTTCATATTGGTAATTCCATTTAAATCTCTGTATTAAATCGATAATGTTTATAGGAAGATTTATTAGGTAAACTACTAAAAATATCAAAGGTCGTTGTTTAAAGAATTCTATTTCGGCCTTATTCTCTACTTCTAAATATTTCTTATACCTATAAGCTTTTAAAATCCAATCCATTTTATATTTTAAATTCTCTTTTAAAAAATCTGCTTGTCTATATTCGCCCCACAACATTAAGCTGCCTCATATTTTTTTTGAATATCCATTACAAGATCATTATACTCTTCTAATAATTTTAGCTTTTCTGGCTCATTTTCATACTTAGCCCTTGCATCATCAATTTGCTTCATAAAATCTCCGACTGTAGTCCAATTTTCGTTTTTATCAGAAAAAATTCTCCTAGAAATATCTTCTTTAACCATTTTATAAATTGATTTTGAGCTTGATTGGAGTAAATCTTCCCTTTCTTCATAACAAATGTGCGCAGCAAAATGATTATATTTATCAGCATTAAATTTACTGATAAACTTTATTTTTTCTTCCCAACTTGCTTTATGAAATTCTTCCATAAGCTTTTCATCTTTTTTATCTGCAAATTTGCCATCATAAATAGTTTCCTCAGGCATTAAATTAGGTTTGTCTTGTTTAAGGTTTTGTTTTTCAAGAGCAGTTTCTTCAATTATATCCAAAATCCGATTTCTAAATTTTTCATTTTTTTGCAAAGCATCGGCTCTAGATTTAAGTGTCTCAATACCAATTTTTTTATAAACTTCATTTTCTAAAGCATATTCTCCTTTAAGAAGAACTATACTTTTATTTGTACGGATTGTTCGCACAGGTTTTGGGGGCTTTGACAATATTTTTTTTAAATCTATATCATTTAAATTAAAAAAATCTTGCGGTGCGAGCGAAAGATCCCAGGCTAGGCCCCACCTGTATACTTTGTGAAATCCAATATGACTAACTGCGTACGAACGCAACTTTCCATAAAACCACTCGTGACTACAGAACACTTTTTCTGATTTAACGAAGTTTTCAGCACTTTCCCTGCTTAGAGTATTTAAATAGGAATTCCATAAATTTTTATTTTTTTGATAAACTAATTTGCCAAGGCTTTCACATGCTATTGTATCAGATTTAGCGCCGTGTGAGTCTTTTCTTGGAATTAAAGTATCTAATTTAAAAATAGGATTACCTTTTTCTGAAATTTTAGTTTTTATAATTTTATCATCAATTAGTTTGGCTGATCGAATTATATTTAAAACATCACCTTGTTTATTTCCATTTGTATTCGTTAAGTATGGTTTTTTAAGAGACTTAAATAGCCATTTGCGTATCACCTCAAAATCATAGTTGACTGCATTATGACCAAAATAGATAGCTTTACCCCAAGATTTAAATTTGTTTTCTGCATCAAGGATAAGCTGAAAGTTACTTGTATTTGTGTTTCTTAATGTATTTGGGCTTATCTTACAAACCTCCATCACTGCTGTAAGATTTGGAATTACTCCCTCTTTCAATTTTGAACGACCATGAAACTCATCTAAAGTATTGAATTCATCATCGACTAATTTAGCGTAAATTTCTAAGACGCAGTCAAATGAGGTTGATGCCCCTGAAGCTTCCAGATCTAAAAAAACCATATTCATTTTTTATCCTTTTTTTTTAAACCATATTCAGCTGTCATTGCAAAAAACTCATCTAGATAACCGTCAAAGTTAAGATATTGCTTTTCTAAATCTCTAGTCAATTTTTTTTGTTTTCCAACTATATCTTCTAAACCAAACATATTGTTCTGGATCAACCCCATCAGATTTTGAAAGTCAGGTGAGCTAAAAAATTCAAGAGCAGATTTCTTGTTATCTTTGCTCTCATTCTTATTCATGAGATCGTATTTTTCTAAAAACTTTCTTTGAAGTTCAGCTAACATTCTGAGTTTTTCAAAATTATAATTACAAATAAAAATATTTCCTTTTTGTAAAAAAGCTTTTTTTTGATTAAATTCTTTTGGAACTGCAGTGGTAAATATAATTCCAACGTCTGCTTTTGTCTCTTTCATATCTTGTTGTAATTTATCTATCCAATTCTTTGAAAAAGATTTGGTTTTTTTGCTCTCATATAAAATTCTTCCGATTTCTACTCCTCCATTTTTTACCTTTTGCAGCCAATCAGCACCTGGCTCGCCTTTTTCATATGCAGTAATTTCATCGTCTTTATCTTCGAATACTTCTCTTAAAAGTTTTCCTATAGTAATTTCTTGAGCAGAACCTTGATCGGCAGTTAACCCTTGGTTTCCTCTTTCTTTGACTTTTTCAATATCTTTCTGCATTCTTTCTATTTTAAGTTTGAGAACATTTTTCTCTTGTTCAGACTGCTTTTTTTCCTGTTTTGACTTCTCATTATTTTTTGCTTTTAAAACAGCTTCTGCAGATTCTATTGCAGCTTGGATATCTTTTTTCTTGTCCAACTCAAGTTGTTTTATCTTTAGATCTTTTTCTTTTTGAACTTTTAAAAAATCTTTTTTTGCTTCTTGTACTGCATTTTTCTTATTATCTTCTATTTCTTTCTTTTTTAAACTTTCAAGTTTTTGTCTTTCTTTGATAATTTGATCCTGAGCTTTTTTATCTGCCTCTTTTATTCTTTTGTCTGCAAGATCTTTGAAATTTTTTTCTTTTTGAGCAGCGAGGGACTGAGCTCTTTTTTCAGCTACCTCGCCTAACTCAATTTCTTTTTTACAGTGTGGACACTTAAACTTTTCCATTAGTCCTTGTCTTTTCAGATAATTTTCTACTAAGAGCTATTTTTTCTTTAGCAGCTAATGTTTCAACTGTCTTACTAATAGAGAGTTTTACACCAGGAATTTTAGCCACAGATATATCTTCTAAGTCAGCATATACTTTGCGACTTACTGATATATTTCGATACTTAGTGATATCTGTCATGCTTAACTTCCTCGTTTAATTTTAACTCTTGGCAGTTTTCTTTCAAAAAAACAGAGTGATTTTGTGTTACTTCCTCTGTACTGCCCTTATCAAGATATTTAAACGCAGGATAAGAAAGTTTCATTATCACGGCCTGTTTTATGTAGAAAAGGAAGTTGTAATAAAACCTCTCAACATCAATTCCTGCATTTGAAGCAAAATCATCAAGATTTTTACAAACTTCTTTTGCATAATCATTTACGCGAGCAGTTTCTACTTCCTGTTTGTTCATTGGAGTGACGTTTTTTATTGTCTCCAACTTCTTAGATTTAAAAGGAATAACGTTGTTTTTAACGTTTTTAGATCCTTTATTACCTTTTTTTACTTTAGACATAACTTACCTTTCTAAAGCATTACTGTTTTTATATTCGATTATTTAATTTTAAGCGTATATTACAATAATAGCTTCAAAAAGTAATATATACATTGTGTTTTAAAAAGTCAAGAGTTAAATATATTTTTTTATGAGAATTTTAATATTTTTTTTTATATCGCTATTATTGTTTAACAATCTAAGCGCGAGAGAATTTCGAATCGATTTTAGCGATAAAGGCATGAAGTTATTAAAAAAAAGAGGATTTGGAAAAAAAACTATTTATACGAACAATCAAGATGACAAAGGTTGGTTTTTAAAAGCAGAAGCTGATGGAACCGCGACAGGCCTTGGGATGGAAATAGATAAAGAACTTCTTAAGGAAATGCCTTTTTTAAATATTACATTCAAAATTGAAAAAGATTTTATAAATATTGATCAAAAGACAAAAGATGGTCATGATTGGGCTGCTAGAGTTATGGTTGGTCACGGGAAAAAGATTGGGTCAAAGTTAGTTAGTTTAGCTCACTCATCGTTTTTAGAAGAAGGATTTACACAGAAAAGTCCTTGGAATCCAAAAGCGTCTTTGGACGTGGTTATTTCAAACGATAAAAGCGGTGAATGGCACACTCGTAAAATCAATGTAAGAGAATTGCTTGAAAAAACTCACAATATTTCTTTTACTAATTTTATTGCTGTGTTTTCAGATTCAAATAATTCTAAACAAAAAATTATTGCATATTATCGAGATATCTATTTTAGTAGTGAGTAATGAATATAAAAGTAGAGCCATTTAAAAACAATATTGGCGCATCAATTTCTTCCGATCTTAAGTTGGTAGACTCAAAAATTATTGATCAAATTAAAGAAACACTTAATAATTATGGTTTTGTTTGCTTCAGAGATCAAAATTTAGAACCAGGAGAATATTTAAAATTTGCAGAACAACTAGGTAAAATTAAAGAATACCCGATGTTAAAAGACTTAGAAAATTATAAAGGCATCACCGTTGTTGAAAGAAAAGAAGATGATAAAGGAAAGTCTTATGGTGAAGGGTGGCACACAGATAGTAGTTATCTAGAAAAAACACCAAAATACACTTGTCTTATGGGTAAAATAGTTAAAAGGGATCAGGGTCAAACGCTTTTTGCCTCGCAATTAGCATCCTACGAAGCTTTAGATCAAGAAACTAAGGATAAAATTCAAAATCTTGTAGGTATATTTAGTTCAGCAGGACCTATATCTGTAACAAGGCTTGAGCGAGAAGCTGAAAGAGGAACTGGAAAGTCTAAAGATTTTATAGCCGAACATCCAATTGTTAAAAAAGTTGGAAGTAGAAAAGCACTTTATTTAAGTCCGGGTCACACAATTGCCATAAAAGACTTAGGCGAGGAAAATTCCAAAGAACTTTTAAAATTTTTATTCAACCATCAGACGAAAAAAGAGTTTCAAAATAGCTTTTTTTGGGAAAAAAATACTATAGTTATTTGGGATAACCATTCTGTCATTCACTCCGCTACCCCTTTTCAAGGAAGAAGAATGATGCACAGAATTATTCTAGACGCATAAAAAAAACAAAATTCAGCCCCTCTTAAAACAAAAATCACATCTAAATCTTTAAATATGAAAAATATATTAATAATCTTAGTATGTTCAATTTTACTTACGAACTGTTCAAACAGGCTCGTGCTCGGCGAACGTTGCACAAAAGCCGACCCAACATCAAAAATGTTTGAAAGATCTTGGATCTGGGCAGTAGACAGAGAAATGAGTAAAGAAGCCTTTGATAAGAGAATTTCGAAGGAGAACTGTCCTAAGAGAATAGCTAAAAAATCTTAAATCTTCGGATTATGGCTTTAATTGGTTTGACGTTAATAGCACTCGCTGTCTTTTTTGTCGCAAAAATAATCATGAATTATGATTACAAAAGCGATAATAAAGACAGTGAATGAAATTTTTCTTATTTATTATATCTCTTTTTTATTTTAATAATTTAATGGCAATGGATAAACCATATCACCATATTTATAAAGGAGATAAGCTTGTAGGTTTTAGAAACTTACCTGCTGATGTTCCTACCTGGGGTAAAAAAAAATGGCCGTGGTCAAAATGGTCTAAACTTAAAAAAGAAATAAATACTTACGTGCCAGATGAATACCTTTTATCCAAAAAAGAAATTCTAGAAAATATTGAAAGAGTAAACAATATTCCATCAATTCAATGGTTGGGCCATAACGGCTGGTTAATAAGAAATTTGGAAGGTAAAAATATATTATTTGATCCAGTACTAAGCTCTACTATCGGGCCAATGAGTCTATTTGGAAGCAAAAGATTCACTCCGGTACCTTTGGAATTAAATGAATTACCTAAAATTGATATCTTAATAATTTCACATCATCATTTTGACCACCGTGACTACCAAACACTAAGTGGCATTGAAAATAAAAAAGATATTGAAATATTTGTGCCTTTGAGATCAAAAAGGTTTTATAAATCTTTGGGATATAAAAAAATAAACGAACTAGATTGGGATGAGTCAAAAAAGATTGATAATTTAAATATTTCTGCAAAAGTTTCTTATCACTGGAGCAAAACTAGTCTGTTTAACAGAAATGATACTTTGTGGTCGTCATATCTTCTTGAATGGGATGACAATAAAATTTGGTTAGGCGGGGATAGTGGTTTTATTAAGGAAATTTTTGATGATGTGGGTGAAAAAATTGGTGGTATATCTTTTGCCATTTTAGGAATAGCGGCTTACGACTTCAAAGCCCTTGGGTTTGACCGTACCTTCATGCATACCAATCCAAGAGAAGCCTTAGAAATGGGAAAAAGTTTAAAAGCAAAAAAAGTAATTGGTTCACATTTTTTGACTTTTGTACTTTCTTTGGAAAAAGTTTTAGATCCTCCGCGACTTTTTAAGGAAAATGCTGAGAAAGTTGGTTATCAGAAAGAGGATGCAATAATATTTAAAATTGGTGAGACGAAAAAATTAGAAGATCTTATTAACTAGCTTTTTTTAGTTGTTGTCTAATTCTTTCCAAATACAAAATAAGACTGTCTGTTAAATCATCTCCAAACTTGAATATTTCTGATCTATTATACTGTCTTGTTTCACTTTTGATTTTATCCTCTACAATAATTTCTTTTTTAGAGTCTTGATCTTTAACATAAATTAAAATTAAGAAATTTTCATTTTGCTCTTGGTCTTCTCTAATAATAATTTCTGACTGTTCATAAACTAAATTTATAACCCTAATTAGATCAGCATTTTTTGGTAAATATTTTTTATTAATTTGATAAACAAGTGAATTACAACTTCTAGAAAAACTTTCCAAGCTAGTTTCTATTAATTGCCGTTTTTCAATATATTCTTTCTCTTTTTGTCTAATTTCTGCAATAGAATCTTTATCTGATAGAGTGACGCCTAGTTCCTCTACCCGTTTTCTTAACCTTTCGTTTCTAAGAACTTTATACTTTTCACGGACTTGATCAATTCTGTGTTGAAAATCTTTATAGTCTTCTTTTTCTATATTTAATGTATATTTTTCAATAGCTTTAATTTCTTCCAATTCCCGTTTCCTAAAACTTTCAAGAGTTTTTTCGAGTTTTACCTCCTCTAAAAACTTTCTTTGCTTTTCTTTCTCTTTTTCTCTAATTGCTTTTTGCTCTTCTCTTAAAAAATTTCTTAATTCTACAGCCCTAACCTTTGCTAATGCTTTTTCTTCATTAATTTCTTTTTGCAAAAGGTCCTTTCTTAAATTAAAATGAGCTTTTCTCTCGTTTTCAATTTCCCTTTTTTGTTTAATTTGTAATTGATATTTTCTTTTTTTGTAAACTTGTACTTTTTTTAAAAACGGTGATGTAATTTTTTTAAAAAATGAGCTAAAATTAAATTTAAACTTAGGTTTTACAGATTTAAATATTCCTCTAGGTAATAATTTTTTTGAGAAAATCTTCTTCGAATGCGACCTTTTTTTTGATTTTCGCTTTTTGCTTATAATTTTTCTTTTTTTATGGGTTCTTTTGATAATTCTTTTTTTTAATTTTTTGACCTTTTTTTTTGATTTTTTAAATTTTTTCTTTTTTCTCATCTGCTATTTTGAGTAATAGCATTTTCTTAAGAGTATATATAGCCTCTTGTTCTTGGAGCAATGTTTATATCTTTATCAAGTAGTATCTGAAAATTACATTGATCAGTCCATCTAAATGCGTATTCACATGAACTCAAATAAAATAGCCAAAGTCTGTAGAATTTTTCACTATAATTTTTTAAAACTATATCCTTATTTTTAATAAATCTTTTTTTCCATTCCTCTAAGGTAGATGCATAGTGTATACCTGGTAAGACCTCTAAATCTCCTAATACTAGTTTCGAATTTTCAATTGCAGGCATTAATTCGCTAAAAGATGGTGTGTATCCTGAGGGAAATATAAAAGTTGTTATCCAGGCTTGTGGATCTCTAGGTCCATCCACGCTTCCTATTGTATGCACCAATGCTTTTCCTTGAGGTTCAAGGATATCGTATATTTTTTTAAAATATGTTTTGTAAAATTTTCTCGTGACGTGCTCAAGCATTCCTTTTGATATAACTTTTGTATACTTATTTTTTGTATCCCTATAATCCTCAATACGAAATTGACAAAGATTGTCCAATTTTTTTTCTCGACAAATCCTTTTAGAAAAATCTAGTTGAACTTTTGATAAAGTTATTCCATCAACTCTTGCTCTTGTTTTTTCAGCAATAGCGCAAGCTAAACCACCAAATCCCGATCCGATATCTAAAACTGTATCTTTGTCTGTAATATTTAATTTTTTTATCATGTGGTTGATCATCGACTCTTGGCTGTCTTCAAGAGACATATCCTTTTGTGGCCAATAACCACAACTATATTGAAAATGTTTAGTATCTATAAACATTTTATAAAAGTCAGCAGACCCAATATCATAATGTGCTGCGACGGCTGCTCTACTACTTTTTCTGGTATTAAAGTTTGTTAAATATCTCCAAGTGCCTCTAATTTTATTTATAGTTTTAGAAAATTTACTGATGTCTTTCCTTCCTATATTTTTCAAAGCTATATCTAATATATCTGAAATAGTTCCATTCTCGATTACGATATCTCCATCGGTATAACCTTTGCCAAAATAAAAATCTGGAAAAAAAAGCATTTTGTATTCGATTGATTTATTTTTTAATTTAAATTTAACAGGATTTTTTTTTATTGGTTTTCCAATAATATAATTTTTCTTATCTGAGGTTTCTAAAATAAAACCATCTTTTTTAATAATAGTGTTTAAAAAATTTTTTAACATTACGCGGCAATATTTTTATTTGTTAATGCACCAAGTTCCTTTAATTTTTTAATTAGCTTATTTTTTTTGTCATCACTTAATAATACTTGGGGTGGCAATAAGTTTGAAAAAATTTTATTTTCTATACTCTTAATAGTATGTAGCGCTGAAATTAAATTTCCTGTTTCATCAAAAGCTGATCTTAATGCCTTGAGTTTCGAGTCGCTTGATGAATCCCCGCTTTTATTAAAATCATCAAAAACTTTTTTTGCAATTTTTCCTGTAAAATTTGTTGTTGCTGATATACATCCGGCTGCTCCAACTTTTAATCCATCTAATAATTTTTTCTCACTACCTACAAACATTGAAAAATTATCCATTTTAAAATTTTCCCAAAGATTTCCAGTGCTATCTTTCATGCCAATTATATTTTTGGGAAAAGATTCTTTGAGTTTTTTTGTTATATCTGAAGTAAACGCGTAGCCGCTTAATGTAGAAAAATTATAAAGAATAATTTTAGAGTCTGGAACTTCTCTTATAATGTTTTTATAAAAATTAAATACACCGCTGTCGCTATTCTTATAATAAGCAACATTCATAATTAAAAAATTATTAAAACCCAACCCAATTGAGTGTTTCATAATATCAATTGTATCTTTTAAACTATTGGTAGATGTTCCAATTAAGATTTTTTCTGAAAAACTTTCTTTTGACAGTGCACTTATAAAATTTTTCTTTTCATCAACTGAAATTAATTGCCCACATCCTGTGCTACCAAAGAAAGCTGACCCAACTCCCTGATTATCAAGATTAAGCTTTGCATGATTTATAGTTTCTTTAATATCAAGGCTCAAATCTGCTTTTAAAACAGACATTGATGCAGCAAATACACCTTTAAAAATTTCTGACATGTTTTTACCTAAATTTATATATAAACGTACTATAAATTAAAAAAGAATGAAAATTCTTATTATTCAACAAAGATATGGAATTGGGGATATGGTAATTTTTTTACCTTATATTCATGCAATTTCAAAAAAATTTAATACTAAGATAAGTTTGTTGGCTAAAGATACGTCTAAGGCTAAACAAATAATGGAGGAGGATAGCCATATTGATGAGATTATTACTTTAGATAGCGAGAAAGATGGATTGAATGGTATTTTTAAACTTTCCAATGAATTAAAAAAAAGAAGCTTTGATAAAGTATTTATTTTCAATAGTTCATTAAGATATTATTTGGTTGCAAAACTCTCAGGGATAAAATCAATTTATCAATACCCTTTATTTAGGTCTAAAGATAATATTGTATATAGTGCAAAAATTTTTACTGAAAATATTACTGGAAATATTGTTTCAACAGAGCCAAACTTAAAAATTAAAAGCACGATTGATAATTTTAATAAGGATTTTAAACATATCTGTCTTGGTATATCGGCATCTGGCCCAACAAAGAGGTGGAATATAAATAATTATATTAAACTTTGTGAGGAATTATCAAAAATTAAAAAGTGTAAATTTTACGTTGCTGGTGGAAAAAATGATATCAAGTTAATTAATGAGTTTAAAAAATCAGAGATTGGTAAAAATTGCCAGTCATTTGAAGAATTGAGTATAAAAGAAACTTTACCAATTATTAAGAATTGTGATTGTTATATAGGAAGTGATACAGGCTTCGCTCATTTATCTGTTGCCCTAGGAGTAAAAGCTTTGACTTTATTTATGGACTCGCCAGTTATGGCTTATGGGAAATATTCTGAAAGAATGTCAGTAATAGAGCCAGAAGGCGAAAAAAATACTACTTCACATGATACCTTGGGATCTGAACGAATATCATTTGAAAAAACTCTCCTCAAAGCAAAAGAAATCTTGGTTTAACTAAAATCATTTTTTAAAATAGTTTCTTTTGCCTCCGAAACCATCTGTGCCAATTTAGTTGTATCAGTATCGTTACGATCAGGATGAAGTTTAGACATTATTTTTTTGTATTTAGATAGTACTTCATCTTTTGAACATCCTTTTTTACACCCAAGTATATTGTATGCATCGTCCAAAGAAATGCTTGAAGAAGCTTTTGAGTAATTAGCACCAGATGAAAAAGAATACCTTCCTGTTTGTCGAAGATAATTTATTAATCTCCACAATTGAAATAATTGAAAAAGTCCCCCTATGCCCTTTAATTTAATTAGAGGAACCAAAAGTAACAAAATGGGAATACTAAATGCATACCTTCCCAAAAAAAATAGGGCGATAGCAAAAATAATTCCTATTGTAAAAATAACAAATCGAATACCTTTTGCGATTTTTTTGCTACTTGCTTTAGCGAAAAAATTCAATAAAAGGTATAAAGAAACTAAAGTTATTCCAATGAGTAAAAAATAATTCATAATTTTATATATGAAAATACCACAATTAAGGAAGCAAACTGAAAAGAAAAATTGTCATGGATACTCATGGGAAGATGATTATTCCTGGATACATCAAGATAATTGCCTTGAAATCTTAAGAGACACAAAAAAATTAAACCCTGAAGTTAGAAAATATCTTGAAGAAGAGAATTCTTACACAAAAGAAATTATGAGGGATACTGAAAATTTACAAAAAAAAGTTTTTAAGGAAATAGAAGGAAGAATAAAATTAGATGACGAAAGTCTTCCCTTTAAAGATAAAAAATATGAATACTGGACAAAGACAACAAAAGAAGGGAACTACTCAAAAAAATTAAGAAAAAAAATTGGTAGCGATAAAGTTGAATGTTATTTTGATGGAGATCTGGAGGCGAAAGGAAAAAAATTTTTTAGTACTGGAGATTTAGCAGTCTCAAATAACGATGAATTTTTAGCTTTTTCGGTGGATGATAAAGGCGGAGAGTATTTTACAATATTTGTTAGAAGAATAGCGGACAATAAAATAATTGAGAAGATTGAAGAAACGGCTGGCGGAGTTGTATGGTCATATGATGATAAATCTTTTTTTTATAGAAAACATGATAGTCAAAAAAGACCAAGACAAATTTTACAACATAAACTTGGCTCGCCAAGTACAGAGGATATTTTGATTTTTGAGGAAAAAGATGAGCGCTTTACGTGTTCCATAGATACAACTTCTTGTGAAAAATATTATACGATTGAAACAAGCGAGCATACTACGAGTGAAACATATTATTTTCATAAAGACGAAAAAAAGTTTGAACCAAAATTGGTTTTAAGAAGAGAAGATGGAATTCTTTACAATTTAGATAGTTTTGATGGCTACTGGTATATGCATACAAATAAAAATGCTGAAGATTTTAAAATTCTAAGATCTCCTAATAGCAAAATTAATGATTGGAAAGATTTTGTGCCAGCTAAAAATGGAACGTTGATTGGCGGTTTAGCTTTTTTAAAGAAGTGGATAATTAGATCAGAAATCTCAAACGCACTATCAAAAGTTTTTGTTAGAAATTCTGAAACAGGTGCAGAAGAAGAATTAATTTTTACTGACGAAAAAGTAATTTCACCTGGAGTTTCGCTTATGCAAAAAGACAAAAATACTGATGTGATAAGGATTGGTTATGAGTCTCCTAAAACACCCTCTCGAACTTACGAATATAATATTAGAACAAAAGAAAAAAAAATTGTTAAAGAACAAATAGTTCCCTCTGGACATAATAGAGATGATTATATTGTGGAACGTCTTGAGTGTGATAGTCATGATGGTCAAAAAATTCCTTTAACCATTACTTATCATAAAAAAACTAAAATAGATGGTAGTGCACATGTTTTGTTATATGGGTATGGGAGTTATGGAAGTTCTATGTGGCCTGCTTTCTCAACATCAAAATTTTCTCTTATAGACAGAGACATAATTTGGGTGACCTGTCATATTCGCGGTGGTATGGAGCGTGGAATGAAATGGTGGCGTGATGGAAAAATGATGAATAAAAAAAATACTTTTAAAGATTTTATAAGTTGCGCTAAATTTCTAATAGAAAAGAAATATACTAGCCAAAAAAAAATAATTGCCTTCGGCGGCAGCGCAGGTGGCCTACTTTTGGGCAATGTGGTTAATCAAATTCCTCAACTACTTCTAGGGGCTATGCTGGCTGTTCCATTCGTTGATAATCTCACAACAAATTTAGACCATTCGCTGCCCTTAACGGTTGGAGAGCTTAGAGAATTTGGAGACGCAAAAAATAATAAAGATCATTTTGAATACATACGTTCTTATGCGCCGTATGATAATATTGAAAAAAAAGACTATCCCAATATTTTAATTACTACTTCATTATCTGACTCGAGAGTTCTTTTCGATGAGCCAACAAAGTATTGTGCAAAACTAAGAACTAATAAAACTGACAATAATCTGTTGTTGCTTAAAACTGAGATGGAAGGTGGCCATAACAGCAGAACAGGTAGGAAAAATATTATAGAAGATATAGCTTTTGACTATGCATTTGCTCTTAAAATAGCTGGAAAACTTAGCTAAAAGCAATTTTTACTGTTAAAAGCAATAACTATATTTTTTTGATCGACTTCAAATCTTCTCTCACATTTAATTTTAAATTTTGAGTCATAATAAACTAGAATTTTATTCTTATTATTCATTACCTCTACCGCATCGGGTTTTCCAAACTCTATTTTTAATTCCGACTCAGTTTTTTTTAGAAATTTACTAAGTTTTTTGGTTTCTTTTTCTGAAGCCTTATCGACTTTTTCTGTAACTGTTTTACAACCACTGGTTAAGAAAAGTAGTAGAAATAAGGTATAAATAATTTTCATTTCTGTTTTACTATAATTGCATTACTTAAATATTAGAAATTTGAATATATCAAAATAAGTTATAAACAATATACAACTTTAAATTTAAACCCAACCCATTTTGAACTTTTTCTTAAATAAAAAAAGATTAGTATTATTACAAATTTCATAAAAAAAAGGAGAAACATGGAAAAATACTTATCTAAAACTTTCGAATTTAAAAAATATAAAACCAATATGAGAACTGAAATTGTAGCGGGACTCACGACGTTTGCAACTATGGGATACATTTTATTTTTGAATCCTTTTATACTCTCAGGGGAGTTTTTAGGAGAGGACAAAGGTTTTATGTCCTTTGAATTTGTCTATACAGCTACTATTCTTGCAAGTGCTTTGGCATGCTTTATTATGGGAATAGTTGGAAAAACCTTTCCCATCGGCTTGGCTCCCGGTATGGGAATAAACGCCTTCGTGGCGTTCGGAGTAATGGGTGGCATGAAATATTCTCCCGCAGAAGCACTCGCTTTAGTATTTTTAAGCGGGATAGCATTTCTTGCAGTGAGTCTCACGCCGATCAGAAAATACTTAATTAACGCAATTCCTAAAAGTTTAAAACTTGGGATCGGCGCGGGTATCGGTTTATTTTTAGCAATTATAGGCTTCGAAATCATGGGTTTGAGCGTTGATCACCCCGTTACGCTGGTCACTATGGGTGATATGACCAACCCACTTTTAATTCTTGGTGGTTTAGCTTTCATTACTATGATTGTTTTGGAAAAATATAAAGTTAAAGGGAACATATTGATAAGTTTGATTTTCTTTTCTTTTATAGCCTGGTTACCTATTTGGGGTTTCACTGGATCTACAATTGAGGGAAGCAGTTCCTTAGCAAGGTTTAACGGGATTTTGTCTATGCCTCCGTCATTAGGATATTTCATGGAAGCCTTTAATGGTTTTACTCCAAGAGTATTTTCTGGTGCCGGCTTGACGGTCATTTTTACACTCTTTTTTATAGACCTGTTCGATACAATGGGAACCTTAACGTCTGCAGCAAATGTTTGTGGAAGAGTTAACAAAAAAGGAGAGGTTGAAAATATCGAAGGTCCTTTAGTAGCAGACTCAGTTGGAACAGTAGCAGGATCATTTTTAGGTACAAGCACTGTCACATCATATGTTGAGAGCGGCGCGGGTATCAAAGCGGGTGGTAGAACTGGTTTTGTCTCTATTGTGGTGGGTATTGCCTTCTTATTATGTTTAGGATTTGCACCGTTAGCTACATCGCTTCCAAAAGAAGTAGACGCGGCGGCGCTCATATATGTTGCAATATTATTTGTAAGAAATATTACTGATATTTCTTGGGATGATATAAGTGAAAGTTCAGCCGCTATAGTAGCAATGGTGGCCATGCCGCTCACATATTCAATTGCGAATGGAATTGCATTGGCCTTCATTACGTACGCAGCAGTAAGAATACTTTCTGGCCAAGCAGCAAAAACGAGTGGTGCTATCTGGATTGTTGCAATCCTATCAGTGCTTAGTTTCTTAGCATAAATAAATTAGAATAAGGGTTGGGTGAATAATCTAACCCTTATTTTTTTGTTTTTTTTTTAATTCTTCTATTCTTATTTCCTCGTATTTTTCAAATGGCTGAACAATCCAAGGATTATCTTTTAATGTTACAGCACAAAAATCAGGATTAAAAGTCGATTTAGCCTTTTTCCATAAAACCGCAGTTTTTATTGATTTGATTTTTCCTTTAAGCGGTGGGTATTTTCTGAGCCAATCTATACTTCTGTTTAAAGTAACACCCGTATCAGATAGGTCATCACATAGAAGTAGATTTCCTCCCATATTTTGAACGGTCGAACTCATTTCTCTAGAGAAGGTTAATTCCCCTTGTTTATCCTCAATACCTTTTCCAGAATAAGATTCTACGGCTAAGTAGGCACACTTTATTTTAAAAACTCTACTTAAAACGTCGATAATAGGTGCTGCACCTCTCATTATTCCAATGAGAAGATCAGGTTTATATTTTTCATGAATTTGAATTGCCAATTTCTCAACGATAGAATTATATTCGTCCCAAGAGATGAAAAGTTTTTCTGCCATATAAAAAATTAAATCATTTTATTGTAGATGTAAATGAAGGAATTTAATATTGAACTGGTTCATTATCTACAGAATACCACAAAGCCATAACTGCAAGAGTACAATAAGGGGAAAATTTTTTCTGTAACTTGCTAACGAAGGTTTTTGGAGGAAGGTATCTCTTTTTATAATTGTTTGAAATTGCTCTAAGTAATCCAATATCTTGCACTGGCCATATATTTGGTCTGTTATAGAAAAAAATTAAAACCATTTCAGCTGACCATCTTCCTATTTGTCTTAAGGATGATAAATAAATAATAGCTTCTTCATCAGTCATTTTCTTTATCAATTTGGGGTTGAAAGATTTATCTAAAATTTTTTGTGCCAAACTTTTAATACCAATCGCTTTCATTTTACTTAATCCACATTTTTTTAGGTCTTGAATAGATAGCTTTTTGACAGTTTTTGGATTTATTTTATTTTTACATTTTTTTTCAAATTTTGAAAAAACTGAGTCAGCTGCTGCTACAGATATTTGTTGAGAAATAATTGACCTCGTTAATGAATAAAAAAAATTATTTCT
Organism: uncultured Pelagibacteraceae bacterium; assembly: GCA_902519465.1. GTDB lineage: Bacteria > Pseudomonadota > Alphaproteobacteria > Pelagibacterales > Pelagibacteraceae > Anoxypelagibacter. Next base: position 561 of record CABYJW010000002.1, on the reverse strand, counting down.
AGTGGTTAAGTGTCCTTTATAAGATCTAATTAACCTAGAAATTATTTTGTCTTTCTTAATCAAGTAGCTTCTAGATTTATTCCACCACTTAGGTTTCATATCTTGGTGGGACCACTTGTTTTTTGAGTGTTTTTTCTCTTCTAAAAATTATATATGTTCCAACAACTATAAACGCTGCACCAACTAATGTGGTTGTTTTAAGAGCTTCTCCAAATATAAAATATCCAGCAGAAGCAGCAAAAACTAATGATAAATATTTAATAGGAGTTACAAGGCCTGTATCTGCCATTCTTAAAGACTGCGTTAGTAAAATATTTGCATAGCCACCTGCTAAACCTAATACCACAAACAAAAAAGTCTCATATAGTGATGGCCATATCCAACCATTAACAATAGTTGCTAGTCCAATCAACATTGACAATAGTGAGAAATAAAAAGCTATTAAATAATTTGGTTCAGTTTTGGAAAGTGATTTAATAGATAAAGCAACCTGAGCAAAACCAAAAGCAAAAATTAAAGGCATGAAGTAAAATAAATTAAACTCATGAAAAGTTGGTTTAA
>CABYJW010000001.1 GCA_902519465.1 uncultured Pelagibacteraceae bacterium | reverse complement strand
GCTTCTACGTTTTTTACTTCTTTTATATAGTGACGTAAAAGATTTTGAACTCCATTTTTTAAAGTAACAATTGAACTTGGGCAGCCCGAACAACTTCCTTTTAATTCTACCTTAACCGTTCCTTCCTGAAAAGATACAAACTTTATATCACCGCCATCTTTGGCAACAGCTGGCCTGATTTTACTATCAAGGACTTTTTTAATTTCCTCTACTATTAAATTGCTTTCTTTTTTTGGTTTTTCTAAAATTTCTGAATCTTTTAAAAAGATTGGTTTTTTGTTTTTTACTAAATGATCATTTATTTCTGATATTATTGAGGGTCTAAGACTGTCCCATTTAGCATTATCAAATTTTTTAACACTTATGAAGTTGTCTGACACTAAAACTAATTCTACTCCGTCAAATTCTAGTAAATTTTTAATTAAATTATTAGTATTAGGTTTGATATCTTTCTTCTGAAATTCCTTTGCTCCAATTTCAGAAAATTTATTTTTTGAAATAAATTTCAACGCATTCGGATTCGGTGTTGTTTCGGTTTGTATCATTAAAAATTTATAACATATTTAAATTGTTAAATAAATCCAACAATTTGTTTGATTTCTTTTAAATTTTTATCTGCAATTACTTTTGCTTTTTCAGTTCCATCTCTCAAAATAGTCAACAATTGATGCTTATCTTTGTTTAATTCTTTTATCTTTTTCCCAATGGGACAAATTGATGCAATTAATGCGTCGGCGAGTTTTTTTTTAAATTTTGAAAAATCCTTGCCTTCCATTTCTTTTAAAGTTGTTTCTAATGATGTTTTAGTTACTGATGAATATATATTAAGAAGATTCAGCGCCTCGGGTCGGTTTTCTAAATCTTTCTTATTTGCTGTTATTAGGTGAGAGTCGGTTTTCGCTTTTTTAATTTTTTTTTCAATATCGTCTTCGCTATCTTGAAGATTGATCCTTGAAAAATCTGAATCTTCTGATTTACTCATTTTCTTTTTTCCATCTCTTAAACTCATTACGCGTGAGAAATTTTTTTGTATTAAAGGTTCTGGCAGAGGAAAAAATTCAGAATTATTGAAATCATTATTAAACTTATTTGCAATATCTCTACAAAGTTCTAAGTGTTGTTTTTGGTCGTCCCCGACTGGGACATGAGTTGCTTTATATAAAAGTATATCTGCTGCCATCAAGTTTGGATAAACATATAACCCAACACTCGCGTTTTCTCTGTTTGATCCTGCCTTTTCTTTAAATTGTGTCATTCTATTAAGCCATCCTAATCTTGAAACACAATTAAAAATCCAAGCAAGCTCAGCATGTGCACTGACCGAGGACTGATTGAAAATTATACTTTTTTTAAAATCTAATCCACAAGCAATAAAACTTGAAACAGTCTCCATTATACTTTTTTCGAGTTTTTTTGGGTCTTGAAATACTGTTATAGCGTGAAGATCTACTATAGAATAAACACAATCCATTTTTTTTTGAAGTTCAACAAAATTTCTCATAGCTCCTAGGTAGTTCCCTAAATGAAGATTTCCAGAAGGTTGAACGCCTGAGAAAACTAAATTTTTTACTTTTTTATTCATTTTATCTTATAACTTTGTAGATTTAAAATTCCAAAAATCTTAGTAAACATAAGGTATAAAGCTGATGATAAGCCTATCACAATTAACAAATAAATTAATTTAAATTTATTTGCATATTCAAACTTATCCTCAAAATTATTAAGACCATAATAAAGAAAAACCGACATTAAAAATGTTGAAAACAAAATTTTTAAAAAATTTGAGTTAAACACGTTATTTAAAAATAAAATTTTATTTTTCTTTAGATAAACCAAATAAATTACAACTGCTAACCAAGTAGATATAGAAGTTGCGATTGGTATGATAATGAAGCCGTATTTTTTAAATAAGGATAAACTAATTATAATATTTATAAGCATGGTTATAAAAGATATATAAAACGGTAATTTAGTGTTATTTCGTGCAAAGTAAAAATTTGATAAAACCTTTATTAATGCAAAAGCTGGCACACCCATTGAAAAATATATCAATGCTAATGAAGTGTAATAAATATCTTCTTCATTAAAAGATCCATAACCAAACAATGAGTTAACTATTTGCTCTGATGCTATTAGTAATCCCAATGCCGCAGGAATCGATAACAGCAAACATAGTTCGATCGATTTAATCTGTAACTTATCAACTAAATTTTGTTTTTTTAATTTAATACTCCTCGCTAAGTTAGGTAAAGCCACAGTACCAATAGCAATACCAGCAATTGCCAAATTTATTTGGTATATCCTATCTGCATAATATAAATATGATACAGCGCCAGATTGAAACGAAGCTATTATAGTTCCAATTAAAATATTAATCTGGGTTATTCCAGATGAAAAAATACTGGGTAATAATTTTCTAAAAAAAAGCTTTATGTTATTGCTAAATTTTTTAACAAACTTAATTGAAGGTAAATAAAATTTACGAGTAAAAAAAATTAGAATAATAAATTGAAATATTCCAGCAAGTGTTACTCCGATTGATAGATTTTTTGCAATATTAAGTTCATAAAAAAAAGAGATAAAAAGTGATGCAATTAAAACTATATTTAAAATTATTGGTGCTGCTGCTGCTACGGCAAACTTATTATTAGTATTTAAAATTCCTGATAATAAAGAGGACAAACTAACAAAAAGTAAAAATGGAAATGTGATCCTAGTAAATTCTACTGCTAAATTAAATTTTTCAAGGTTATCGTAAAACCCTGGAGCTATAATATAAACAATAAATGGAGTAAAAATTTCAATTATTACTATTAAGAATATAAGAAAAATTGAGATCAAGCTAAAGACTTCATCTGCAAATTCTTTTCCTTGCTTTTTCCCTCTAATTTTTTGTTGCGTATAACTTGGTATGAATGCGGCATTAAAAGTACCTTCAGCGAACAATCTTCTGAAAGTGTTTGGTAGTCTAAATGCAACAAAAAAGGCATCGGCGTAAATACTTGTTCCTAAAAAAATTGCTATTAAAATATCCCTTAAATACCCTAAAACTCTACTTACTAAAGTGTAAAACCCAAAAAGTGATGTAGAAGACAATAAATTCATATTTAAGACAAATTAATATAGTGATTTAATATCATTTATATTACATAATTAAATTTTAATGACAAAAAAATCAAAAATTGACCATTATACTGATAAAGAAGCACTTGAGTTTCATAATAAAGGAAAGTCTGGCAAAATTGAGATAATTTCTTCTAAATCTTTAACTACTAAAAGAGATCTTTCTCTTGCTTACTCTCCTGGTGTAGCAGTTCCTGTTTTAGAAATTTCAAAAAACCCTGACGCTGCATATGAGTACACAAGTAAAGGAAACTTGGTGGCTGTGATAAGTAATGGTTCGGCTATTCTTGGATTAGGAAATTTGGGTGCATTAGCATCAAAACCTGTAATGGAAGGAAAAGCTGTATTATTTAAAAGATTTGCCGATATTGATGCAATAGATATTGAAATAGACAATAAGAATTCTGATGAGATAATTAAATGTATAAAAAATATTGGAAATAGTTTTGGTGGAATAAATTTGGAAGATATAGCTGCACCAGATTGTTTTGTAATTGAGAAAAAGTTAAGAGAAAGTTTGGATATTCCAATTTTCCATGACGACCAGCATGGTACAGCGATTATAACTTCTGCTGCTCTAATAAATGCATTAGATTTATCAAAAAAAAAACCGAGTGATGTTAAAATTGTGATAAATGGTGCAGGTGCTTCGGCATTGGCTTGTGCAAATCTATTTAAAAGTATTGGTATAAAAACTAAGAATATAATTATGCTCGACAGAAAAGGAGTAATTTATAAAGGCAGAGATAATGTCGACCAGTTTAAATCTACATATGCGGTTGAAACAAAATTAAGAACACTTAAAGATGCAATGAAAGGTGCTGATGTATTTTTAGGTTTATCAGCGAAAAATGTTTTAGATAAAGATATGGTAAAATCTATGGCTAAAAATCCAATTATATTTGCATGCGCAAATCCAGATCCAGAGATTAAACCTGAATTAGTTGATGAAGTGAGATCAGATGCAATAGTAGCAACTGGTAGATCTGATTACCCTAATCAAGTTAATAATTTGATTGGGTTTCCATATATATTTCGTGGTGCGCTAGATGTAAGAGCAAAAGAAATAAATGAAGAAATGAAAATAGCAGCGGCCAAGGCTATAGCTACACTTGCTCGCGAGGAAGTTCCAGATGAAGTGGTTAATGCTTATGGTGGAGAGAGACCCCATTATGGAAAGGAATATATTATTCCTTCAACTTTTGACCCAAGATTAATTAGTCGAATACCTGCTGCAGTCGCGCAAGCTGCAATGGATAGTGGAGTTGCAAGAAAAAAAATTACAGATATTGAAACATACAAAGATCAATTAACAAACAGACTTGATCCATCCATGAGTATCATGCAAGGTATTAATGCTCAGGTAAAAAAAAGTCCAAAAACTGTTGTTTTTGCTGAGGGAGAAGACCAGAGTATGCTTAAGGCAGCAGTCGCTTATAAAAATAGTCGATTGGGAACACCAATTGTAATTGGGAATGAGAAGAGAGTTCAAGAGCAGTTAAAAGAAATAGGATTAGATGAAAATTACAAAATTAAAATTGTGAATTCGACTGATAAAGAAAAAAGAGAAATGTATACAAAAAAATTGTATGCAAAATTACAGAGACAAGGACTTCTAGAAAGGGATGTCGATCGGCTTATAAGGAACGATAGAATTATTTGGGGATCTTCAATGGTAGAATGTGGAGATGCAGATGCAATGGTGACAGGAAATATTAGACATTATGCTGCATCTATTGAAAGTTTAAAAAAAGTTGTTGATGCTAGAGCTGGTGAGATTTTATTTGGTCTTAATTTGCTTATAACACCCAAAAAAACTGTATTTGTTGCAGACACGCAAGTAAATGATTTTCCATCTGCGGACGATTTAATAAAGATTGCAATGTCTAGTGTTAGGGTAGCAAGATTATTTGGTTTTGATCCAAAAGTAGCTTTTTTATCTCATTCCACATTTGGAAAACCGTCATCTAGAAATACAAAGCATGTTAGAGAGGCTATTGAAATTCTAAAGAAAAAGGAGGTTGATTTTGATTTTGACGGAGAGATGCAGCCAGATGTGGCCTTAAATCCTAAATATAAGGAAACGTATCCTTTTTCTAAAATAGTAGGTAATGCAAACATTCTAATTATGCCTGCTCTTCACAGTGCTGCAATATCAACTAAACTTATGAGAACTATTGGCGGAGCTAAAACAATTGGTCCGCTTTTAATTGGACTCGGTTTACCAATTGAAATAGCTCCTTTGAGGTCGTCTTCAAATGATATTTTGAACTTGGCATCAGTCGCTGCTTTCTCCTCTGAAGTTATAGATTATAAGAATAAAAAAAAGAATTAGTTTTTATTTCTGCTTAAATCTTCAACTAAAATGATACTTGGCATTATCTCTTTCAAACCATAAATATTTTTAGTTTCATTGATGACTGCTTTTTTTTCATCTTTAGTGATTGCAATTCCAAATATATAGGTTTTTCCATTAATTGTATCAATATTATAGTTTGAGGCTTTGATCGATTTATTAAAAATCATTGCAGTTCTTAACTGTGAAGTTATTAAAATATCTTTGGCAGTATTTTTAAAGTTAGTCTGTCCTTTTATATTTATTGCACTTTTCACAGATCTAGCACCTTTTGTTTCCCACGCTAATTTAGTAATTTTAAGTTTCTCCTCAGGCTCGTCTACTTTGCCTGATAAAAAAATATTTCCATCTAAAACCTTAACCCCTAATGAAATAAGATATTTTTTTTCAGTCAACGCAAGTCTTCCTATTAAATTTTTCTGCATAATAGAATCGTCAATTTGCATTCCAACTGTCCTTGGATCAAAAGCTACACTTACACCTGAACCGAATACTCCAACTGATGAGCTCCCTACACAAGAATTTAATAACAAATTGATTAAAATTAATTTAAATAAAATGGAGATTATTTTTTTATTTGCAAACATAATTTATAAATTTCTTTTTTCGGCAATTTATTTTTTTCCGAGATCAAATTTACTACATCACGTACAGAATATCTTTTTAAATATTTGCTAATTTCTAATTTTAGGTTTTTTTTATCAACATTTTTGTCTTTTAAAACATTTTTTTTTCCTATATTTGATATTATAACTGTCAATTCACCCTTTAACTTAGTCTTAAAACTGTTGAGATTTTTTAAATTTGCTCTAAAAAAATTCTCATGTATCTTTGTCATTTCTTTTGCAATAAATATATCCCTTTCACCAAAATATTTTTTAAAGAATTTTATATAATAATTTATTCTTATTGATGGTATAAAAAAAATAATACAAAAATTATAATTTTTTAAATTAATTAATATTTTTTCAGTTTCTTTTTCCTTTTTGGGTAAAAAACCATAAAAAATATATTTATCATCAAAACCTGACATGCTGGTCGCTGTTGTTATTGCTGAAACACCAGGTACTGGAAATATTTTAAGATTTTTTTTTATACATTCTCTTAAAAGAAGTAAACCGGGGTCAGATAAAATAGGTGTACCAGCATCTGAGATCAAAGCAATTTTTTCACCCCTTACAATTGAACTAATTGCAAACGGCAATAATTTTTTTTCATTAAATTTGTGATAAGAGACAAGTTTTTTTTTAATTTTATAATGATTTAATAATTTTATTGATCTTCGTGTATCCTCACACAAAATTTTATCTGAATTTTTAAGCACATTCAAAGCTCTTAATGTAATATCTTCAAGGTTACCTATTGGTGTTGAAACAATGTATAAACCTGGTAAGAAATTGTTCATATTTATGAAAAAAATAATTTCATTAATTTTAACTTATCTACTGATAAGTTTTAATACTTATGTTTTTTCGGCTGAGGATAAAAATGGAAATTTATTAAAAATTGGGGTTTTGGCACCTTTTTCTGGTGAGCTAAAAGATTTAGGAGAAGAAATACTCTATTCAATTAACATAGCTTTGCACGACTTAAGAAATCCAAATATTAAAATTTTTCCTCACGACTCAGGATCTCAAAACGAAAAAATACTTGATGCTTGTGGCAAGTTTCAAAATAATGAAATAAAAATTGTAATTGGTCCTGTTCAATCAAAACAAGCGAATAAACTTAGCGCGTGTAATAATATAATCTTTCTATCTTTGTCTAACATGAGTTCGGATGTAGGTAAAAATATCATAATGTTAGGCATTAATCTTGAATCACAGTTATTATCAATAAAAAATTTTATAGAAAAGAAAAAGAGAAATAAAACATTAATACTATTTCCTAAGAATAATTATACAAAACATATAGAAAAAAATATTTCAGAGGTTAATTTTACTAATTCAAAAATATTTAAATATGACCAAGATCCAGAAAAATTAACCAAACAAATTGAGAAACTTACAAACTACAAACAAAGAAAAATAAATTTAGAAACAAGAATTAAAAAACTGGAGGGATCAGATCAGCCAAAAGATTTGAAAGAATTAAATAAGTTAAAACAAAAATATACTCTTGGAAAAATAAAATTTGACTCAATTATAATTCTAGATTTTGGTGATAGTCTTAAAAGTGTTCTTACTTCATTAGCTTATACGGATGTGTCAGGTGAAGAAATATTAATTGTAACAAGTAATCAATGGTTTGATCAAAGTCTTTTAGTTGAAACGTCAATTAAAAATCTTTACTTTCCATCAATAAATTTTAAAAATTTTAGAATTTTTAAAGAAAATTTCTTTAAAATTTATAAATATAATCCAACTGAAATATCTATATTGGGTTATGATGCTGTTGGATTGATTTATTACGCCTGGAAAAAGTCTGGTGAAATAAAATCTGTAAATGATTTTAATTTTAAAAAGGATATCAAGGGCAAAGTTGGAAAATTCAATATTTCAGATAATAAAGTAATTCAAAAATTAAATGTTTACAATATTAAAGATGGTAATTTTACTAAATATAATTTTTAATTTTTCCTTCTAATTTTTTATAAGCTATATACCTGTGGTCTATAAGAAGTTTTTTTTTATAATCCATTTCAGCAAATGTTTTTGAGTATCCATTAGGAACAAATATTGGATCATAACCAAAACCGTTTAAACCTCTTTTTTCAGATATATTGCCTTCGATCTTTCCAACCTCAGTTATAAATTTCTTATTTTCCCAATAAATTGTCAGGCTGCTAATAAATCTTGCTTTAGTACCATTGTTTGCTTTTTTAACTTTTTTCAAAATTTCTGTCATTGCGTTATCAAAACCACCAAAATCTTTTGCCCATCTTGCCGAGTAAATACCTGGTTGATTATTTAAGCATTCGATTTCTAACCCAGAGTCATCTGATAATGTAACTAATTTTGACTTTTCATAGAAATATTTGGCTTTGAGCAAAGAATTGGCGGCAAAGGTTTTCCCAGTTTCATCCGGACTTTTAATATTTAAACTATTTGGTGAAATTTTAAGTATTTTTTTGGGCAATAAGTCTGAAATCTCTCTAAATTTACCCTTATTGTGGGTGCCAATTAAAATTTTGTCTATTTTGAACATTTATCTAGAAATTAAATAAATTGTAACTATATAGCAAGTATGAATGATCTGAACGATGAGAGAAAATTAGACAAAAGTGAAGAGAAAAAAGATGATAAATTATCTATTGAGGAAAAATTAAAAAATTCAGAAGATAAATTATTAAGATCTCTGGCAGAAATTGAAAATCAAAGAAATAGATTTGAGAAGGAAATTAAAGAGGCAATTGATTTTGGAAGTTTTAATTTTGCGAGAGAAAGTTTGGCTATACTAGACAATCTTAGAAGAGCACACAATTCTATAAAAAATGATCAGACGTTTAAAAATAATAAAGATTTAGATAAGTTTTTAAAAAATATAGAAATTATTGAAAAAGATATTCTCTCAATTTTCAAAAAAAATAAAATAGAGAAAATTGACACCAACAACAAAAAGTTTGACCCAAATTTTCATCAAGCAATGACCGAAATCGAAAACGACAAAGTTGAGCCTGGGAGGATAATTCAAGAAATACAGGCTGGATATATGTATGGAGAGAGGTTGCTTAGACCCTCTTTGGTGGCTGTTTCAAAAAAAAACTGCACAAAAAGATGAAAAAAATGAGGAAAATAACGAAAAAAAGACTTAGCACAATCCCTTGTATAAAATAAATCTAGCACCATATATCAATCATAATGAGTAGAGTAATAGGAATAGATTTAGGAACAACAAATTCGTGCGTCGCAATAATGGACGGCAAGCAAGCTAAAGTTATTGAAAATGCCGAAGGTCAAAGAACAACTCCTTCGGTAGTTGCTTTTCTTGAAAAAGATGAAAAATTAGTTGGTCAGCCTGCGAAGAGGCAAGCAGTAACTAATCCGAACGATACAGTTTTTGCTGCTAAAAGACTTATAGGTAGAACCTTTGATGATCAATCAGTTAAAAAAGATATAGCTAAAGTTCCTTTTAAAATAGTTAAATCTGATAAAAATGACGCCTGGATAGAAGCTAAAGGTAAAAAATATTCCCCATCGCAAATATCAGCTTTTATTCTTCAGAAAATGAAAGAAACAGCTGAAAAATATTTGGGACAACCAGTAACAAAAGCAGTAATAACAGTTCCAGCTTATTTCAATGATGCTCAAAGACAAGCTACCAAAGATGCTGGTAAAATTGCAGGTCTTGAAGTTTTAAGAATTATCAATGAGCCAACTGCAGCCTCATTGGCTTATGGTTTAGATAAAAAAGGTGGACAGAAAATTGCTGTTTATGATTTAGGTGGCGGTACTTTTGATGTTTCCGTTTTAGAAATAGGCGATGGTGTATTTGAAGTAAAATCTACTAATGGGGACACTTTTTTAGGTGGAGAAGATTTTGACGATACAATTGTAGACTATTTAGTTTCAGAATTTAAAAAAGACAGCGGTATTGATTTAAAAACAGATAAGCTTGCATTACAAAGATTGAAGGAAGCGGCAGAAAAGGCCAAAATTGAGTTATCATCTGCAACTCAAACTGAAATTAATTTGCCCTTTATTACGGCTGATAAAACAGGTCCAAAACACATAAATTTAAAGTTTACAAGAGCTAAACTCGAGGCTTTAGTTGAAAGTTTGGTCGAAAGAACTTTAGAGCCTTGTAAAACAGCTCTTAAAGACTCTGGTTTTTCAGCAGCAGAGATAAATGAAGTTGTTCTTGTTGGTGGAATGACAAGAATGCCAAAAATAGTTGAAACTGTAAAAAATTTCTTTGGTAAAGATCCGAACAAAAGTGTCAACCCCGATGAAGTTGTTGCAATGGGAGCAGCTATTCAAGCAGGAGTTTTACAGGGTGATGTAAAAGATGTCTTGTTATTGGATGTAACTCCATTGTCTCTTGGTATTGAAACTTTAGGAGGTGTTTCTACAAAATTAATAGATAAAAATACAACTATTCCTACAAAAAAAAGCCAAACCTTTTCTACTGCTGAAGATAATCAGCCGGCAGTCTCTATTAGAGTTCTTCAAGGTGAAAGGGAAATGGCTGCGGACAATAAAGTTTTGGGTAATTTTGAACTTGTGGGTATTGCTCCCGCACCAAGAGGCGTTCCACAGATTGAGGTAACTTTTGATATAGATGCAAACGGTATAGTTAATGTTTCTGCGAAAGATAAAGGCACAGGAAAAGAGCAAAAAATACAAATTCAAGCTTCCGGCGGCCTATCAGAAGATGAAATAAAAAATATGGTAAAAGATGCTGAGGCAAATAAAGAAACTGACAAAAAAAAGAGAGAGTCTGTTGATGCAAGAAATCAAGCAGATACAATGATTCACTCAACAGAAAAAAACCTTAAAGAACATGGTTCTAAAATAAGCGAAGCCGAAAAGAAAGCTATAGAAACAGCAGTTTCAGATTTAAGAAACTCATTAAAAGGCACTGATACTGAAGATGTGAAGAAAAAAACCCAATCTTTGATCCAGGCGTCAATGAAACTGGGCGAAGCAGTTTACAAAGATCAGCAAAAAGCTAATGAAAAATCAGGTAAAGATCAGAACAATAAAGTCAATAAGGGTAGTGATGAAAAGGAAAAAGACAATGTTGTTGATGCTGAAGTTGTAGATTCAAAAGAAGATAAAGAAAAAAGAGCTTAAGACTAAATAATAGGGGCAAAGTTTCTTATGTCAAAAAGAGATTATTACGAGGTCTTAGGTGTAAATAAATCCGCGAAAAAAGAAGAAATCAAAAAAGCATATAGAAAATTAGCTCTTAAATTTCACCCCGATAAAAATAAAGGGGATAAAGCTGCTGAAGAAAAATTTAAAGAAGCAAGTGAGGCCTACCATGTCTTGTCAGACGAAAAAAGGAAAGCAAATTATGATCAATTCGGTCATGCAGCCTTCCAAGGTGGTGGGCAAGGAGGATTTGGTAATTTTGATTTTTCTTCATCGTTTTCCGACATTTTTGAAGATGTCTTTGGTGACTTCGGAGATTTTGGTTTCGGTGGTGCGAGATCTGGAAGAGGTAGAACCATCAACAGAGGTAGTGATCTAAGATATGATATTTCTATTGAGCTTCATGATGCTTTCGCAGGTACAGAAAAAAATATTAGTTATACGACTTACAAAAAATGCAAAACGTGTTCTGGCAGCGGTGCCAAACCAGGTTCCAAACCAACTTCTTGCAGCTATTGTAATGGGCAAGGTAAGGTAAGATCTAGCCAAGGATTTTTCACAATTCAACAAACTTGTCCTGAGTGTAGTGGTGAAGGTGAAAAAATTTCAAACCCATGTTCGAGTTGCACAGGTATCGGCAAAAATCAATCTAGTGAGTCAGTTTCTGTTAAAATTCCAAAAGGGGTTGATGATGGTACCAGAATTAGACTTGCTGGAAAGGGTGAGGCTGGCACCAAAGGTGGTTCAAATGGTGACTTATATTTATTTATTTCAGTTGAACCTCATAATATTTTTAAAAGATCAGAAGAAAATCTTTATTATGAATTACCAATTTCCATAGCTGATGCAGCTTTAGGAACAACTGTTGAAGTGCCTTCAATTGACGGTGGCAGAACAAAAATTAAAATTCCATCAGGAACTCAAAGTGGCAAACAACTCAGACTGAAAGGGAAAGGAATGCCAATATTAAGAAGAAATATAACGGGTGACCTTTATATAAGAATTGTTACAGAAGTACCAACATCTTTAACCAAGAAACAGAAAGAATTACTTGTTGAATTTAAAACTTTAGAAGATACTAAATCTAATCCGCTAATTAAAAATTTTTTTGAAAAAGCAAAAAGATTTTGGAGAAATTAGATGAAAAAAATTAATTTAGCTATAACTGGAGGTCTTGGAAGAATGGGCCAACAAATTATCAATTCTTCAAAAAAGGATAGAAAATTTAAAATTATTTCTGTAACCGAAAGCAAAATTTTAAACAAAAAAATTTCAGGTTTTAAACTGCAGATTAATTCAAAAAATGTATTTAAAAATGCACAAGTTATTATAGATTTTTCAACGCCTAAATGTACTTTAGAAATTTTGAAAATTGCATCGGTATTGAAAAAAAAAGTCGTTATTGGAACAACAGGCTTTTCAAACAAAGAAGAAAAATTAATAAAAAAATATTCAAGGAAAATACCTATTTTAAAAGCTGGGAACATGAGCCTTGGAGTTAATTTATTAGTTTATTTAACTGAAATTGCGTCTAAATCGCTTGGTAATAATTTTTTAAGTAAAGTTTACGAGGTGCACCATAAATATAAAAAAGACCATCCATCAGGCACAGCTCTGATGCTTGGCAAAGGTATAGCGGCAGGTAAAAAATTAAATCTAAGTAGAATAATGGGAAAAAAATATTTAAACAAAAAATCATTTCCTTTTAGCAAAAAAACTAATTTTAATTCTCTTAGAAAAGGCAAAGTTGTTGGTGAACATGAGGTAAAGTTCTCCAGCGGAAAAGAAATAGTCACTTTAAACCATGAGTCATTTGACCGAGCATTATACTCTGAGGGTGCTTTAGCAGCTGCAAAATGGTTGGTTAATAAAAAACCAGGTTTATACTCTATGAAAAATGTTTTAAATTTTAAATAAATTTAAAACAATGGACCAAATAAAAAGAGCTCAAATAATTTTAAAAATTTTAAATAAAATTTATCCTGAAACACCAATACCTCTAAAGCACAAAAATACTTTTACTCTATTAGTTTCAGTAGCATTATCTGCTCAAACAACAGATCTTAATGTTAATAATGTTACAAAGAATATTTATAAAAAATATTACAAGCCAATTCATTTTGTAAAACTGGGTAGAAAAAGAATTGAAGTACTAATTAAAAGAATTGGACTCTTTAGAAATAAAGCTAAAAGTGTTTACTTGTTATCAAAACAATTAATTGAAAAACATAATGGCAAAGTCCCAAAAAACTTTAAAGATTTAGAAAATTTGCACGGTGTAGGTCATAAGACTGCTAGTGTACTTATGTCACAAAAATTTGGGGTACCTGCATTTCCAGTTGATACACATATTCATCGATTAGCACAAAGATGGGGTTTAACAAATGGAAAAAATGTTATTCAAACTGAAAAAGATCTTAAAAGGCTTTTCCCTAAAAAGACATGGACTAAGTTGCATCTTCAAATCATTTACTACGGTAGAGAATATTGTAAGGCAAGAGAATGCTATGGTGTCACTTGTAAAATTTGTACCACTTGTTATCCTGCTAGAAAGAAACCCATAAAAACCAAAAAGGCATAATATGAAAGTTCTAGGAATAGGAAATGCAATAGTGGATGTTATCTGCAAAGTAGAGGATAATTTTTTAATTAAAAACAAACTAACAAAAAGTACAATGAAATTAGTCGACGAAAATGAATTTAAAGCTATTACATCAAATTTAAAAATTGAAAATACAGTTTCAGGTGGGTCAGTTGCAAATTCAATTGTTGGGCTCTCACAATTAAATAATGAGGTTGGTTTTATTGGAAAAATAAATAACGACGAGTTTGGCAACAAATATGAAGAGGGATTAAAAAAAGAGAAAGTAAAATTTTTTTATTCTAAAAAAAACGAAGAAACCCCGACTGGAACGTGTTTAATTTTAATAACTCCAGACTCTGAGAGAACAATGTGTACTTTTTTAGGTATTGCAGGAAAAATAAATGAGACTGATATTGATATTGAAGCAATAAGAAAAAGTGAAATTACTTTTTTCGAAGGTTATCTTTGGGATGAGGGACATCCGAAAAAAGCATTTGAAAAAGCAATAAAAAACTCTAAAAAAACTGCCATGTCACTTTCTGATAAATTTTGTGTTGATAGACACAAACAAAATTTTTTAGATTTGGTAAAAAATTCTTTGGATATAATATTTGCAAACGAGCAAGAAGTTTTGTCATTAATTAATGCAAAAACTTTTGATGAAGTTATTTCGTTTGGAAAAAGTCTGAAAAAGTTAATTGTTATTACACGGGGTGAGAAAGGCAGTATAGCTGTTAAAGGTGATGAGATTGTTCAATTTGGAATTCAGAAGAATTTAAAAATCGTAGACTTAACAGGTGCAGGAGATTTATTTGCAGCTGGTTTTCTCCACGGACTTATTAATAATCTATCAATTAAAGAAAGTTTGCAAAAAGGCACGGAGATGTCTTCAAAAATTATTCAAAAAATAGGAGCTAGACTTTCTTAAATTTTTTTCGATTATAACTTCCTTTTCCTTTTTTTGGTTTAACAACTCTTTTTTTATACTTTACTGAAAATAAATCTTTGGCAATGATATTTCTTTTTTTCAAAGGGAATAGCCAAGTTTAGTATTTTTGATAAAATTTTGATCTTCAAATATTTTGTTAACTTTATGTCTTAATCGATATATATGAGTCTCAATCGTATGAGTTTCCGTTCCAGATGAGTAAAACCAAATTTTTTCTAAAATATATTTTTTACTTAAAGGAGATTTTGAATTCTTCAAAGTGCATAGAAAATTAATTTCTTTTTCAGTAATTTTAAGAGTTTTATCTCCTTTTTTTAAAATTCTTTTATTTTTATCAAGGATATAGTCTTTTATTTTAATTAAGGAATTTTTTTGAAACTCATTTTTTTTACAAAATTCAATAATCTCCTTGTTAAACTTAATAATATTTAATGGTAGTTTAAATATTATTTTAGCTTGGCTATTTATATTCTTAAAACTTTTTTTATTATTTATTAAAATTTTTGGTAAACTCATTAGGCTATTTGGAATTTTATTTAACATTTCATGATCTGTTATTATTGCATCGAAATTTAAGTTTTGGTGGTTTTTGAAGTTTAGATCAATTATTGACATTTGAAATGTAAAAAAAGATTTTACTTCTTCTAAATACTTGTTAAAGTTTTTGTCACACAAACACGCAATATTAACTGAATAATTATTATGCATATAATCTTAAACAAGAATTATCTTTACTTTTATAACTATAAAATAAAATGCTCAATAGGAAAAAACGGTTTGACCTCCATGAAAAGAGAGGGTGACCAAAGAACGCCTAGGGGTAAATTTAAATTTATATTGTTACTTTATCGAAAAGACAGGGTTAATCATTTTCATTCAAAAATAAAAAAAAAAATTATAAAAAAAAATATGGGATGGTGTGATGATCCAAAATCAAATAATTATAATAAGTTAATAAAGTTTCCATTTAACTTTAGTGCTGAAAAGTTATATTTAAAAAAAAATATTTATGATTTAATTTTAGTTTTGGATTTTAATAGAAAACCAATAAAAAAAGGATTGGGAAGTGCAATTTTTTTACATATTTCAGATAGGAATTTTAAAACTACCAAAGGATGTATTGCTGTTAAAAAGAGTGACTTTTTAAAGATTTTAAAAAAAATTACAAAAACAACAAGTTTAATAATTAATTAAATTTTCTTTCTCCAAATATAGCGGAACCAATTCTAATAAAGGTAGATTGGTACTTAAGCGCAATAGTATAATCGTTTGACATGCCCAAGCTTAAATGTTTAAGACCTAATTTTGAATTTAAATCTGAAATTTCACTAAAATACTTTTCTGGACTTTGATTAAAGGGTGGTATTGCCATCAAACCTAATACATTTATTTTTAAGTCATTCTTGCAATAAATTAGAAAATCTTTAGTTTCATTTTTATTAATACCTCCCTTTTGACTCTCATTACCGAGATTTATTTGAATAAAATAAGAGAGTTTTTTATTAATTTCGTCTTCTCTCTTTTTTAAAGTTTCTGCTAATTTTTTACTATCTACAGAATGTATAAAATCAAATATTTGAACTGCTTTTTTAACTTTATTGGTCTGGAGTCTTCCAACCATATGTAACTTAATATTTTTATTTTTATTTTTTGCATCAAGCCACTTTTGTTCTGCCTCTTGCACTTTGTTTTCACCAAAATGTATATGGCCATAATCTATTAGGGGAGATATTTGGGATAATCCAAATGTTTTTGAAATACAAATTATTTGTGGAAGAGTCTCATTTTTAATATTAAGTTTTTTTATATTTTCTTGTATTAAAATTAATTTATTTATAGTTTTATCGCTCATGGTATCAAAAAAAATATATTTCTTTATTGATAAAATTGATGAGATTAACCTAGATCAAGTAAAAAAGACAGGTGCTATTTTAATCTTAAGGGGATCAAAAAATATTAGTCATAAAAGTTTGATGAAATTTACTTCAAATTGTAAAAGTAAAAGGATTGATTTATTTGTAGCCAACAGCTTAAAACTTCTATCTTTGCTTAAAACTAATAGATTTTATATATCTGCTTGGAACAAAAAATATTACAAAAATCTTAGAAAATTTAACAACAACATTGAAATAGTCGGTAGCGCCCATAATGTTAAGGAAATTAAGGAAAAAATTGAACAAGGTTGTTCTCAGATTTTCCTGTCCAGAATTTTTGAAACGAAATACAGATTTAAAAAAGGATTTTTGGGCGTGACTAAGTTTAACTTAATAACTCGAAGGTTTAGAATAAATTTTATAGCTCTTGGAGGTATAAATATCAAAAATTTTAATCAAATAAAAAATTTAAATATCATCGGTTTCGCTATGTCCTCAGATAAAAAAAAAGCCGGTAAATACATACCGGCTTTTTTTAAAAAAACTTATTAGTCTTTAGAACGCAACTGATAAAGAAACTGATCTTGCAGATTGCGTCTTACCAACTGTGTAAGAAGCATTGTCCGCTTCAGCATCTACGAAACCAATAGTCATTCCACCCATTGTGTATGAAATGCTTATTGAATCCATGTCTTGTTCTACAAACGTACCTTCTTGTGACTTTTCTGATTCAATTTCGTTGTAAGAAACTGAAAGATTATCACTAACAGCATATGAAATACCTAAGTATGTACTGTCATATGAAATGTCATTAGCGCCTGGTTGTGAAACTACACCTCTTTGAGCACCTACACTTAAAGCACCAACGCTATATTTGGCGTATATAGTACCTTCGTGATCGTCCTCATCATCAGAGTTTGCTGTAGCTTGCGCACTATTAGCAAGCATTGCATAACCAGCTCCAAGACTTAGTCCATCAACCATAGGAACTGAACCTTGTAAGGTAATTTCGTAACCTTCTTCGTTCCCGTTGTCAGCAGAAGCTGTACCGTTGTCGGCGTTAGCATCTCCAGCACCGTGTTGGTAGAAGTACATAGCGTCAACTTTTACTCCAGTACCAAAAGCGTCAGCTAATGTGTATCTGATACCATAAGTACCATCTGAACCATTAACATCGTCAATTGATCCAACTGTAGCGTTCGCTTCTTCGAAAGCTGTTGGAGTTACGTCATCGATCGCACTGATTGGTGAACCAGTTGATGTTAACGCAATTGAAGCATCGCCTAAGAATGGAACGCCCGTGAACACAAGTTCCGAGTCGCTAAAAGCTAAAGCGTCTGTCGTAGTTTGTTTGTATGCAACACCAACTCCATTATCTAATTCTCCTGAACCAGTAATTGAAAGTTCTTTGTCCATACCAAGTGGCTGTGAAGAAGTATTCATTCCACCTTTTTTTGTAAAGCTACCTTCCATTGAACCAGAAATTGACATTTCACCTGCGTTAACAGATGTAAATGCAAGAGCTCCAGCTAATGCAGATAGACCTACTTTTGTTATGTTTTTCATGTTTATCTCCATATTGTTTGTTTATTTAAATAAACTGAGAGGAAATTACCTAAAATTGATGAATTATTCATAATTTATTGATATTTATTGGTTTTTTTTACAGTAGTGTTGTATAAATAGCACACAAAAATATATGTTTTTTGGTGTTATTCTACAACCTTTGAGATTATAAAAAATTATCAAGCTATGAAGACTTTAAACAGAATTTTATTAATTTTTTTTATTCCTTTATTTTTAATCTCTTGCGGAGGAGGATTTAAACTTCCAAAACCAGGTGATGCTAGAAATATTCCATCTGACGGTAGGGAGAGAGCTAGAAAGAATATTGAAGAAGGCCGAGGAGTAAGTGCAGGAGATCTTTTTGGGGGTAATAAGTCTACAAATTATGAATTTAGTTCTTCAAATCCACTTTGGAGAGCAACGTTTGATGTAATAGATTTTATGCCTTTAGTAACTGTGGATTATTCTGGTGGTATGATAATCACGGATTGGTACACAGATTCCAATACTACAAATGACTCGCTTAAATTTACTATTAGATTTCTTTCTAATGATATAAGAGCTGACAGTTTGAAAATAATTATTCATAAAAAAACCTGTAAGACACAATCAAATTGTATAATTACAAAAATAACTTCGAATAGACTAGAGGACACTATCAGGTCAGATATCATTAAAAAAGCAGCTATATTAGATGCAGACTCAAAAAAGAAGAAGAAGAGTTAATTTAAAACAAAATTTTAGAAAATTTTATTTCTATGGATAAAATCAATACCTCTGACATAGATAAAAAATGGCAATCTTTTTGGGCTCAGAAAAAAAATAAATTCAAGCATACAAATAAAGAAAAAAAATTTTACTGTCTTGAGATGTTTCCTTATCCTTCTGGAAAAATTCATATGGGACATGTTAGAAACTACGCAATTGGTGATGTACTGGCAAGATACAAAATGATAAATGGATTTAATGTTCTACATCCAATGGGGTGGGACGCTTTTGGTCTTCCAGCTGAGAATGCTGCGAAAGAAAATAATTTAAATCCAAAAGACTGGACAAAAAAAAATATATCCACAATGAAGCATCAACTTCAATTATTAGGTCTTTCTATAGACTGGGATTTAGAAATATCCACTTGTGATGAGGAGTATTACAAGCATCAACAAGAATTATTTATTGATTTTTATAATAAGGGCTTAGTTGTAAGAAAAGAAACATATGTGAACTGGGATCCAGTAGAAAAAACTGTTCTAGCCAATGAACAAGTTATTGACGGTAAAGGTTGGCGTTCAAATGCAGTAGTTGAAAGAAAAAAATTGTTTCAATGGTTTTTTAATATTTCTAAATTTTCAGATGAATTACTTGAGGATTTAAGTGCCTTAAAGGAATGGCCAGAAAGAGTAAAATTAATGCAAAAAAATTGGATAGGTAAATCCGTGGGGTGCGAAATAGATTTTAAAATATATAAAAATGATAAATCAGTTAAAGTTTTTACTACTCGTCCTGATACAATATTTGGTGCAACTTTTTTAGCTATATCTGTTGACCATCCTTTGTGTAAAGATTACTTAAAGCGCTCGGATTTCTTAGATTTCAAAAAAAAATGCTCTCAGGTCGGAACCACTGAGGAGGCTATTGCCAATGCTGAAAAGATTGGTTTTAAAACAGATTTAGAAGCTGAGCATCCATTTGTTATGGGGAAAAAAATTCCAATTTATGTTTCGAATTTTATACTTATGGACTATGGAACTGGCGCAATATTTGGATGTCCTGCTCACGACCAAAGAGATCTTGATTTTGCAACTAAATACAAAATTGAAGTAATACAAGTAGTCAAACCTAAAGATATAAATAATGAAAAAATACATAATGTGGCTTACACAGGTGAAGGATCAATAATTAATTCAAATTTTTTAAATAATTTAACAATTTCTGAAGCTAAAGAAAAAATTGTAAGAGAAATTGAAAAAAAGAGAATCGGGAAAAAAAAGATCACATATAGACTTAAAGATTGGGGTGTATCAAGGCAAAGATATTGGGGTTGTCCGATCCCAATGATATATTTAAAAAATGGTAATGTTATACCAGTTGATAAAAGTGAACTTCCAATAAGATTACCAGATGATATTGATATTAATTCTAAAGGCAATCCTCTTGATAATCATCCAACATGGAAAAAAACTAGATGCAAAAAAACAGGTGAGGAAGCCACAAGAGAAACAGACACATTGGACACATTCGTGGACTCTTCATGGTATTTTTTGAGGTTTTGCTCTCCAAAACTGAAATCTAAGCCTTTTGATGAAGAAGCATTTAAATACTGGATGCCTGTAGATCAATATATAGGTGGTATAGAGCATGCTATTTTGCATTTGCTTTATTCAAGATTTTTTATGAGAGCAATAAAGTTTTGCAAAAAAGAGATTAAAATTAAAGAACCATTCAAGGGATTATTTACACAAGGTATGGTTTGTCACGAAACATACAAGAGCGAGAAGGGTAAGTGGTTAAGTCCAGATCAAGTTGAAAATACAAAACTTGGTATGAGATCAAAAATTGATGGGTCTAAAATAAAAGTGGGCCCTTCAGAAGCAATGTCAAAATCAAAAAAAAATATAGTTGATCCTGAAAGTATGATCAAAATTTTTGGGGCTGATGCAGTTAGATGGTTTATTCTTTCGGATAGCCCTCCAGAAAGAGATGTACAATGGTCAACTGCTGGGGTTTCTGCATCCCATAAATTTATTCAAAGAATATGGAGTCTTAATCAGAAGGTTTTGAATAGAAAACAAGGGGATATAAGATCTGCTGACGAAAAAAAACTTGAATTAAAATTTAATGAGTACATTTTCAAAATTACAGATTTAATTGAAAATTTTCAACTAAACGTAGCTGTAGCCAAAATTTATGAAATAGCATCACTAATGGAAACTAATTTAGAAAAAAAAATCAAAAATGAAAATCTATTTATTTTGCAAAATAAATTTATGAAAATTTTACTTCCTTTTACTCCACATTTATCATGTGAATGTTTGTCTAAACTTGAAGGAAAAAATTTCTATGAAGAAATTCAGTGGCCCAAAGTCGACAAATCATTGTTGGGAAAACAAGAAGTTACATTAGTTATTCAAATTAATGGTAAAAAAAGAGGCTTAATTGTCACAAAAAAGGACCTTTCTGAGAAAGACGTATTGGCTGAGGCAAAAAAAATAGAAAATATTAAAAAAAATCTTAAAGGTAAAAAGATTATAAAAAATATTTTCGTTAAAAATAAAATAATAAATTTAATAATTAATTGATGAAAATGAAAATCTTTAAAAGAATATTTTTTGTTATTTTATTTTTAAGTTTTTTGCAAAGTTGCGGTTATCAGCCTTTGTTATCAAGTAAAAATCAGAAGTTTAGCGTAGTTAATGTAAACATATATGGGGACAAAAAATTGGCGCGATCTTTGGCAAATTATTTTACAGAAATAGAAAATGCAGATAACAATTTAATTCTTGAAATCATAGCGGATAAAAAGAAGTTGGTTTCAAACAGAACTTCCATAGGCGCCACTTCTGAATATACCGTGACTATCAACTTTAACGTAAAAGTGATATCTGAAACAAATAATAATGTGGTTTTTACACAAAATTTCACTAGCATTAACTCTTTTAAAACTTCAAAAGTGCATTTAGACACTCTAAGGCGGGAGAATAAAATTGTGGATAATAGTATAAAAAATATAGCTGAACAGATATCAAAAAGGCTAAGTGTTATTTTTAGTTAAAAATGATTATAAAAAGTTTTTTAGTCGAAAAAGATTTATCTCTTACTGATAATTGCAATTTACTATTGTTTTACGGTGAAAATATCGGTTTAAAAGATGAGATCAAATCTAAGCTTAAAAAAAAGCACAGTAGTTTCGAACAAATAACGTTTATACAGGACGAAATAATTAAAAATGAAAAATTGCTTTATGAACAAATTAATAACGTATCAATGTTTAATGATAGTAAACTCATAATTATAAATGAAGTATCCGATAAATTATTTCCAAAAATAGAGGTTTTACTTGAAAAACTTCCAAATCATATTTTATTAATTCTTTTTGCGCAAAACCTTGAAAAAAAATCAAAAATTAGATCCTATTTAGAGAAAGACAAAAAAGGAGGGATAGTTCCATGTTACCAGGACAATCAGAGAACTCTTTCGGAATATGTGAGAGACAAATTGAAAGATTATTCCGGAATAAGTCAAAACATAATAAATTTATTGATAAGTAATTCAGGTTTAGACAGAAAAGTTCTATTTAGTGAAATTGAAAAAATTAAATCACTATTTCAAGATAAAAAAATTAATGAAGAAAAGATACTAAACCTTTTGAATGAGGAGAATAACTTAAATTTTGAGGACCTTAGAGACTCTTGTTTGGAAGGAAATGCTGAAAAGTTAAATAAAAATTTAGGTTCTATTTCAATAAATAGTGATAATATTTATTTATACCTAAATAATCTTAATCAAAGAGTTCAAAAATTATCGATGCTGATCAAACAAAATAAAAAGGACAAAAATATTGCTTACGCTTTAGACAATTTGAAGCCAAAAGTATTCTGGAAAGATAAACCAGTGATGCTAAGACAAATAAAAAGATGGGATTATCTTAAATTAGAAAAAGTGAAAGATATCATTTTAGATACAGAGATAAATATGAAAACTAAAATGAATACTCACAACCCAATTATACTTAAGAATTTGTTGGTGAGAATTTTTAATATTGCTAATTCTACTTCCTGAGCAATTTGGAGATCAGCTCGAACTGTTCCAATGTTTTATATTTAATAACTATTTTTCCTGAATTATTTTTTTTATTTAATATTTCAACATTCAATCCGAGTTTACTCTCTATTTCGTTTTGGACAAAAGAAATATTTGGATCTTCAATTTTTTCAGAAATTTTGTTCTTTTTTTGCTTTGCCAGAGCTTCGACCTGTCTTGCAGCTACCTTCTTTTTTACTATGTTTTCTGCGACTTCTGAGGCATTTAGCATTCCAATTAAAGGCCGCGCTTGTCCAGCCGTTAACTTGCCTTCTTCTAAAAGACCAATTACATCATTCGGTAAGCTCAATAATCTAATAGTATTACTTATATGGCTTCGGCTTTTGGACATGAACTTTGAAATTTTATCATGATCATATCCGAACTCCTCGTTAAGCCTTTGATACCCTTTTGCCTCTTCTACAATATTTAGATCTTGTCTTTGAACATTCTCAACTATAGCAATTTCTAAACTCTTCTGATCATCTATATCCAAAATGATAACTGGGACCTCATTCAATCCTGCTTTCTGAGCAGCAAGCCATCTACGTTCGCCTGCAATTATTTCATATTTACCAGCTTCATATTTGTTTGGTCTCACTGCTATTGGTTGAATGATGCCATTTTCTTTTATGGACATGCTTAGCTCTTCCATCTTATCTTGATCAAAAATTGTCCTTGGTTGATATTTATTTCTTTGAAGATCTGAAATTGCGAGTGTATTTTTTTTAATTTGTTCATCATCAATTTTTTTTTCTATATCGCCAAATAATGCTGACAATCCTTTTCCTAGTCCCTTTTTTTGAACACTCACGCAGCACTTCCTATTTTTTGATTATTTTGTTCGAGGAATTCTTCTGCAAGTTTGATGTAGGATTTGCTTCCGGAACAACTTTTGTCATAAACAATACATGGCATCCCATGTGAAGGTGCTTCTGACAACCTGACATTTCTTGGAACAACTGTTTTATATACTTTCTCCTCAAAATGTTTTCTTGCTTCCATATCAACTTGGGATGACAGCTTATTTCGCTTGTCATACATAGTAAGTAGCACGCCTCTAATTCCAAGTTCAGGATTAAGGTTAATCTTAATTCTGTCGATAGTTTTAACTAATTGTGAAATTCCCTCTAAAGCGAAAAATTCTGTTTGCAGCGGTATTAATAAGTCATCGGCTAAGACTAATGACATAATTGTTAAGAGGCTCAGTGAGGGTGGGCAGTCAATAAAGATGTTCTCGTATCTTCTTATTAATGATTTATTTTCCTCTAATAAAATCTTCTTTAAAAGAAAAGCTCTATTTGCATCATTAGCTGTTTCAACTTCCAGGCCGGATAGATTCACGTTGGATCCGATTAAGTCTAAATTTTTTATGTTACTTTCCTGAATTGCATTTTGAACTGAAGTTTTACCGATTAGCACGTTGTAAATACTTTTAGACTCATCATTGTTAGATTTGCCTAAACCAGTAGTAGCGTTCCCTTGCGGGTCTAGGTCTACCACTAAAATCCTTTTGCCTTTTTGGGCTAAAGCACTAGCAAGATTTATTACAGTCGTTGTCTTTCCGACCCCGCCTTTTTGATTTATCACTGATATTACAGATCTAGCCACAATTTATTTTTGTACATCCACCAGTAAAATTTTAGAATCACTACTAGTAATGCTATTAACTAGTTTATACTTATAAATTAAACCCTTTGAAGCTTTATTTATCTCGTCCTGTGCACTCTTTCCAAGCATCACGATAAGTTTGTGAGGTTTTTTATGAGTTTCACGTGAAATTCTCAGTATTTCAGGCAATTTTTTAAAGGCGCGACAAACAATATATTCTGTATCTATTATATGAGATTGATAATCATTATCGTATATATCAACATTTCTCAAATTTATTTTGTTTATAATATATTTAATAAATTTTACTTTAACCTTTGATTTATCATAAAGTTTCACGTGAAACTTGAGAATATCATTAAAAAAGATAGATAATATAATTCCAGGAAACCCCCCACCTGTACCAAGGTCAGATAAACTATTAAAATTTTTATGGTCTATATAATTAACAAGCTGAGCAGAATCCAGGACGTGCCTGTTCCAAATATCTTTTTCTGAACTTTTTGAGATCAAATTGTACTTTTTATTATAATTTAGAACTTCTTTAACGTAGATTTCAATGAGTTTAATTTTATTATCGCTGAAATTGAGACTTTTAGACAAAAATAACTTTGATTTAGAATTAAATTCACTAGAATTCATAAGGATTCTAGGCTGATATTCTGCTTTTTGCCTTTTTTATTGCTCCCAACAATATTATTGCAGCTGCAGGAGTGATTCCATCGATCCTTAGAGCTTGTCCCAAAGTCTTTGGTCTAATTAGTTTCAATTTGGACTTCACCTCATTAGACAGTCCACTAAAGGAGTCATAATCAATCTCGTTTGGTATTAACAAACTCTCATCTTTTTTAAAAGTTTTAATATCACTCTCTTGTCTAGGTAGATAACCAGAGTAATGAGCGTTTATTTCAACCTGCTCTTCAATATGATGTCCATAATGGGGTATTTCTGCCCATATTTCTCTTAACTTATCTAAAGTGACGTTTTTTATTGCTAAGATATCTAGTCCAGATCGTTTGACACCATCCATTGCAATTTTAATAGAATGCTTCGCGGCAGCATTTGGTGTTATAAATTTTTTAGATAAAGACATTTCAAGAGTATTAATTTTTTTTCTTTTCTCATTAAATAATTTTTTTCGTTTATCTTTGACCAGATTTATTTTTATACCTAAGGATGTGAGCCTTTGATCTGCATTATCTGCCCTCAATGAAAGTCGGTATTCAGCCCTTGAGGTAAACATCCTATAAGGTTCGGTTACACCCTTCGTGATAAGATCATCTATCATAACTCCAATATATGAACTAGATCTGTCTAAGATAAATTCCTCACCTTTTTTAATTTTTAGAGCAGCATTAACTCCTGCTATCAATCCTTGAGCTGCTGCTTCCTCATAACCTGTTGTGCCATTAATTTGACCCGCAAGAAAAAGAGAGTCTATTTTTTTGGCTTCTAGACTCGCTTTTAGCTCCCTTGGATCGACATAATCGTACTCTATAGCGTATCCAGATCTCACCATTTTAACGTCTTCTAGACCCTTAATTTTGGCCAATATTTTGAGCTGAACGTCCTCTGGTAGTGAGGTCGAAATCCCATTAGGATAAACTGTATGATCATCTAATCCTTCGGGTTCTAAGAAAATTTGATGTTTTTGTTTTTCCTTAAATTTAACAATTTTGTCTTCAATGGACGGGCAGTATCTCGGACCTACCCCTTTGATGTTACCAGAGTACATAGCGCTTCTTGAAATGTTATCACTTATAATTTTATGTACGGTGTCGTTAGTATAAGTCATACCACAACTAATTTGTTTATTGATAGCTCTGGTAGTTAGAAATGAAAAAAAATACGGTTCCTCATCGGCTGGCTGCATTTCAAGATTTTTATAATTAATAGTTCTACCGTCTAACCGTGGAGGTGTGCCAGTTTTAAGTCTTCCAATTTTGATGTTAAATTTTTCCAATTGTTCACTTAATCCTGTAGAGGGTTTTTCATCATATCTGCCAGCTGGTATCTGTTTTTCCCCTATGTGTATTAAGCCATTTAAAAAAGTTCCTGTGGTAAGAATTAGCTGACTACACTCTACCTCTTTTCCGCTTTGACAAATGAAGCCTTTAATTTTGTCTTTCTCAAAGATGAATTTCACAACGGGATCAGCTATCACCTCTAAATTTTCGTAATTGAACAATAGCTCCTGCATATATTTCTTGTAAAGCTTTCTGTCTGATTGAGTTCGTGGTCCTCGAACTGCAGGACCTCTACTTCTATTCAACAATCTAAACTGAATACCTGATTTGTCAGCTACATCGCCCATGACACCATCTAAGGCATCAATTTCTCGAACCAAGTGACCCTTGCCTAGTCCTCCGATGGCCGGATTGCACGACATTTCACCTATAGTCTCTATTTTATGTGTAAAAAGACCAGTATTTACGCCCATTCTGGCCGATGCTGCTGCTGCTTCACATCCAGCGTGTCCACCGCCTATTACAGCCACATCAAAGGTCATTTTATTGTTCATTTAGAGAATGTATCGATGAAATATGATTTTACAAGCTCAAAGATGAGTTATTTGCCGATACAAAAGTCCTGGAATATAGATCCCAGTATTTCTTCTACATCAACCTTACCTACTATGCTTCCAAGATGTCTTGTGGCAAGTCTAAGGTCTTCTGCAGCTGTCTCTATCTCTTTTTTTTGATCTTTCTTTAAAAATTTTTCTATTTCCTTTAACGCTGCATTAAGTTTTGCTCGATGCCTCTCTCTTGTAACTAAAATATTGTTCGCTTTCATAAATTTTTTACTTAGCTT
Source organism: uncultured Pelagibacteraceae bacterium (assembly GCA_902519465.1). GTDB lineage: Bacteria > Pseudomonadota > Alphaproteobacteria > Pelagibacterales > Pelagibacteraceae > Anoxypelagibacter. The sequence continues at coordinate 79,734 of CABYJW010000001.1, read as the reverse complement.
CTCTTTTATAGTCTTTATGAGCCTATCGATGTTTTTACTATTTTTAACGGATATTAAAATTTGATCATTATTCTTAAATTCATTTTTTGGAGTTTTTTTACTTAAATCGGATTTATTAAAAACTAATATACAGTCTTTATTAATTAATTTTTTAACGTCACTATTGATTGTTTTTTTTGATACATCGATCATGACTAAAGTTAAATCAGCTTCTTTTGCTTTTTTAATAGCTCTTTTAATACCCTCTTTTTCAACCTTGTTTTTAGCTTTTCTTATACCCGCAGTATCAGCCAAAATAACAGGATATCCATCTATATTTAAATAGGTTTCAACCACGTCTCTTGTGGTACCTTCCTCCTCCGAGACGATTGCAGCATCTCTTTTTGAAAGAAGATTTAATAAAGATGACTTGCCAGCGTTAACGTCTCCTATGATAGATATTCTAAAACCATCTCTTATTTTTTCCCCAACTTTTTGGTCCTCTAGAATCTGTTTAATATCAGTGTGAACTTGTTTAATTGATTTCTGAACTTCCTTTAAAACACTTCCGGGAAGATCATCTTCTGCAAAGTCTATTTTAGCCTCTATATACGATAATGATTTAACTAATTTTTCTCTTAAGTTTTCATAATATTTGGATGCATGTCCTTGAACTAAATTTGCTGCTTGTTCCCTCTGTAATTCTGTTTCGGAATGTATTAAATCCCCAATACTTTCTGCCTTAACTAAATCAATCTTATTATTTTGAAAGGCAATTTTAGTGAATTCACCAGGCTCAGCTAATCTACAATTTTTTTGATCAGATAAGACCTTTAAAAGATAAGTTATTACTGCATTACTCCCATGTATGTGTAGTTCAGCTAAATCATCTCCTGTGAAACTGTGCGGCTTTGGAAACCATAAAAGTAGTGCTTCAGGATCAATGATTTTTTTATTTTTTGGATCTATAAATTTACATAAATTTATCTCATTTGATTTAATATTTTTTTCATTTGTTAGGGCTTTGCAAATATTGAGCGTCTGCGGACCAGATATTCTAACTATAGCTATACCGCTTGGGCCTTTTCCAGAGGATAATGCAAAAATATTCATATTAACTAGGTTTTATATTATTGATATCATATAATATATAAGTTTTTAGATGACTTATTTAAAAAAAAACAAATTAATAATTTTTTTTTTTATACTAGGAATTCTCCAAATTCTTTATTATTGGAGTGAAAGAAGCAATTTTAAGCTTCAGATACTAAGTAATCCCTTTAAAAAAAATTCTTATTTGTCCTATATTTTGCCTGAGAGAATAATTGAAACTAGAAAAATACTAATTTTAAACAATATAAATAAATTTAACTTAAGTACAAAATTAAGAAATGAAATGTATTTTTTTCAAAGAGTTATTGAATTAAATTATCCAATCAGATTTGATCCTAAATCAAAATATATCTTGGTGTCTTTAGAAGAAAATCAAAATTGTGAAAGTATATTTAAAGGACAATACATAGAACTACAAAAATGCCCATAGAATTAAAAAGTTTTAATAATAAAATCTCAATAATCCTTTTGTTGCTAATTCTTAGTAATTATTTTTTTATGAGTTTGGGTTTTTTTAATTTAATTTTAAAAATTAATATAATTTTATTTTTTATATCAATTATATATTTTTACACAAAAAATTTTAAAAATAATTTATCACTAAAAATTTATTTTTTATTAATAGTTTTAATTTGTTTGGGTACTGCTGCAGAAGGTTGGGATCTTAGAAGTTTATACTTATTTCATGCAAAAAGAATTTTTTTCGATCAATCACTTTATTCTGTGGCAGATAACTATGCAGTTTTTAGCCATAACGATTATCCATTATTTCCTCATGCTTTTTCAGCCTCTTTTGCTTTTTTAAGTGGTTATTGGCATGAAGTATTCCCCAAAAGTGCCTATACATTTTTTTATCTCGCCCCACTAATTTTTTTATCTAGCCATATTGATAAAAAGAAATACTTAATTTTATTATCTTTAATAATATTTTTTTTAGGCACACATTTGTATGATGGTGGAATTGATGGGTTGGTAGCTATTTATTTTATTACTTCAGCATATTGTATATATGAAATATTTTTTTCTAGAAAAAATGAAAATAATAATCCGATTTTTATTTTTTCAACATTTTTGTTTTGCGTTTGTCTTTCATTATTAAAAAATGAAGGATTTGCATTATTGGTATTAATCTTACTTACTGCTTCATTTGTAAGTCTTTTTGAAAAAAAATTACTTTTTAATTTAAGTAGACTATTAATACTTTGTTTTTCTTTTATACCTTTCATAGTTTGGAAAATATTTTGTTACAAAAACGGTATTTCAAATACAGACTTTACTTTTAGTTTATTAAATGAAAATTTATTTGAAAGATTATTTGTTTTAGAAAATTTTTTACTTTTCTTTCAATATCTAATAGTATCAAATGAAAAAGTAATTATTGCTTTACTATTCTTTGCTTTTTCATTTTATTTTAATTTTAATAAGAAATTATTTTATTTTGTAATTTTATTATTTAGCTCATATTTAGCTTTATTACTGATAATTTATTTCTCAACACCGTATGATATAAATTATCATTTAGAAACAAGTGCCAATAGAGTTGTGGAGTCTCTCAATCTTCTTCTGGGTTTCTTTTCATTATATAATTTAAATATTTTAAATAAAACGTCTTAAAAAAATTTGATATATAACAGAAAAAAAGTGGTAAGGCCTGATTTTCTTTCCTTCGGAGTATGATCTACCACTGTAATTTATTGGAACTTCATAAAATTTTTTTCCACTTTTTACAACTTTGCAAAGTATTTCTGCGTGTTGTTCGAATCCAGATGTTTGAAGTAAATTGGGATCTATGAGTTCTTTTTTAAATGCAAAATAGCATGAATAAATATCAGTGAAAGTTGTGTTGTACAAAAGATTAAAAGTTAAGGTAATTAAGTGGTTGGCGAATTTATTTAGTATATTATGGGATCTTGTATAATCAGAATAATTAAATCTAGAACCTAAAACTCCATCGGCATCAAAATCTGCAAAAATTTTTTCAAATTTTGAAATATCTTTTGGATTATATTCCAAATCTGCATCATGACAGATTATATGTGTGCCTTTTGCCTCAATTATTCCTCTTTTAATTGAAAAACCTTTACCCTTATTTGTCTCATTTGTTAAAAGTTTGTCATACAAATTTTTGTTCTCGTTTAAAATTTTGCTTGTGCTATCTTGTGAGCCATCGTTTACAACAATTACTTCATGTTGAAACAAATTTTTATTTAAATCTTTGACTGATTGTAGTGATTTAAGTACTGTTTTTTCTTCGTTATATACGGGAATTATAATACTTAAAATCATAATCTTAATTAATTAATAGCAGCTATCCCGGTTTGTTCATTGAAATAAAAAAATCTGCGTTATTTTTTGTATTTTTTAATTTCGACATTAAAAATTCTATTCCATCCATAGTTCCCATTGGACTAATAATTCTCCTTAGTACATTCACTTTGGTCAAATCTTCTTTTTTAAATAATAATTCTTCTCTTCTTGTGCCTGACCTTGTTATATCTATAGCTGGGTAAATTCTTTTATCTGCAATCTTTCTATCAAGTATTAACTCTGAGTTACCTGTGCCTTTAAATTCCTCGAATATTACTTCATCCATTCTACTACCTGTATCAACAAGAGCGGTCGATATAATTGTTAGGGATCCCCCTTGCTCAACATTTCTAGCTGCTCCAAAAAATCTTTTTGGACGCTGTAGAGCATTGGCATCTACACCTCCAGTTAAAACTTTACCAGAACTCGGTACTACAGCATTATAAGCCCTGCCAAGTCGTGTTATTGAGTCTAATAGAATGACCACATCTTTTTTGTGTTCAACTAGCCTTTTGGCTTTTTCTATTACCATCTCTGCCACAGCAACGTGCCTCGATGCAGGTTCGTCAAATGTAGAACTTATAACCTCTCCTTTAACTGTCCTCTGCATATCAGTTACTTCTTCTGGTCTTTCATCAATCAATAAAACCATCAGATAACACTCTGGATGATTTAATTCTAAGGAATTCGCAATATTTTGTAAAATTATAGTCTTTCCTGCCTTTGGCGGGGAAATAATCAATGATCTTTGACCCTTTCCAATTGGACTAACTAAATCAATCAATCTTGCTGTTTGGTCAGGTTTTTTTTCTGTAGTATTTTTTTCAACTTCCATTTTTAGTTGTTGATCAGGATATAGCGGGGTCAAATTGTCAAATGCAATTTTATTTCTTCCCTTATCAGAGTCTTCAAAATTAATTTGGCTTACTTTTAAAAGAGCAAAATATCTTTCTGCATCTTTAGGCGCTCTTATCTCACCCTCTACGGAGTCGCCAGTTCTCAATCCAAATTTTCTTATCTGACTTGGACTTACGTAAATATCATCGGGTCCAGGAAGATAGTTAGACTCTATTGCTCTTAAAAAGCCAAAGCCATCTTGTAAAACTTCTAAAACTCCACCTCCAGTAATTTGCTCTTTTTTATCTGCCAATTTCTTTAATATGGAAAACAGAATTTCTTGTTTTCTTAAAGTGCTAGGGTTTTCAATTCCTAGTTTTTCTGCTTGAGAAATTAACTCTGACGGCGATTTTTGCTTAAGTTCTTGTAAATTCATAATGATTTGTTTTTGATTAGGTAAGTAATTTAAATATAATGATTTAAAATTATTATTCAAGCCTAAATAGGCTTAAAAACCACAATAAATATTATAAATATTAACAATATAGTTGGTACCTCATTAATAAATCTGTAAAACTTAGATGAATGAGAGTTGGTGTTTTCAGAAAAACTTTTATGACAATTGAAGAGGTAAAAATGGTAAAAAGTTAAAGCCAGCACTAGAATTATTTTAACAATCATCCATAACTCCCCAAAGCTCTTTATGCCAATGGAATGTATAAGCAGTAAACCAAATATCCATGAAAGGATCATCGAGGGATTCATTATGTATATAAGCAACCTTCTTTCCATTACTAGAAACGTATCGTATTTATCTTTATTATTTACCGTTTCGGCATGATAGACAAAAATTCTTGGCAAATACAAAAGTCCGGCCATCCAAGATATGACTGCGATCAGATGTAATGACTTAAATAAAAGATACGTATTCATTTTATTTCAATAAGAAATTTATTTATTAGGTGTTGTAGCAGATTAATATGGTCTTCGTTGTCATTTAAACAAGATACAGTTTCAAAATTTTTTCCACCCTTTTCCAAAAAAGTCTCCTTGCCTTGTATAGAAATTTCTTCCAATGTTTCCACGCAGTCTGAGGAAAAACCTGGGCAAATAACTAATATATTTTTCTTTCCTTCTCCAGGTAACTTTTCAAATGTTTTATCAGTGTAAGGTGTCAACCATTCCTGTGGTCCAAACCTGGATTGGAAAGTTGTTAGAATTGGTATGTTGCTGCTAAAACTCTCCTTGATTAAGCGAGAAGTTTTTTGACAATAACAATGATATGGATCTCCCTTTTCAAAATATTTTTTTGGTATACCATGATAAGAGGCTATAATTAAATCTGGTTTCCAACTTAACTTAGAAATTTTTTCATCAAGAGTTTTTACCAACGCTTTTATATACAACGGCTCAGATTCATAGTGTGGTATGATCTGCAAACTTGGTTGCCATCGCATTTTTATCAAACATCTGTAAACCTCATCACAGACTGTTGCTGTAGTAGCTGCAGCATATTGTGGGTATAGAGGTAAAATTATTAAATTTTCACATCCATTTTTTTGCAAATTTATAATTTTATCTTTGATGCTGGGATTTCCATAGCGCATTGCGTAATCTATTATAATATTTTTATTACCAATTTTATTTTCAAGTTTTTTTGTCTGCATGATTGTATAATGTCTCAATGGTGACATATTTTCTTTTTGCATCCAAATTTTTTTATACGCTTTTGCCGTTTTTGAAGGTCTGAAAGTTAAAATGAACGTATTTAGAATTATTTTCCAAATTAATGGATTTACTTCTATTACTCTTCTATCAGACAAGAATTCTTTCAAATATTTTCGAATATCAAACCAGCTTGTTGAGTCAGGGGTGCCTAAATTTATTAGTAAAATACCTGTTTTTCCGAAATTTACTTTTGGATGGTTTTTTTCCATGATTTTTTCATCTTTTTTAAAAACTTTATCAATTTTTTAATAATGATACAAAGTAAAGAAAATGATTCGTATACTTAAAATGAATAAAGACATTTATTACAATACTTTAGACTTTTTTAAAAAAAGGATCGTTGAGGTATGTGGTCTCATATTAGTCAGTGTTTTTGGGGTTTTTTCATATTCTTTGATTAATTACTCGCCAAATAATGAGACGCTCATTTATAAAATTGACGAAGAAGTCACAGGAGGTTTGTTCGAAATTTACTCAAATATTTCAGCTGATTTTTTTCTTCAATCCTTTGGTCTTATATCGTTTTTAATTGCATTAAGTATTTTTTCATGGGGGATCAGTTTAATCTTTAATAAGAAAATTGATAACTTTTTAAGTAAATTATTTTATACCATTGCCTATATAATTTTTGGATGCTTATTTGTGTATATTACAAATAACAACTCATTTTGGTTGATTGATAATGGAAATTCAGGTTTTGTTGGTGAGAGAAGTTACTTATTACTTGATGGATTTGAACATATCATTGAGAGTAATTTATCAAAAATTTTTCTTCTATTTCTCACTTTAGCTTTCTTTATTTTGGCTTCAAATATAAATATTAAATATATTTTAATTAAAACCTTAAAAAAAAAGAGAGTTGTCGAGGAAAAAAGTATTCTTACTGAAACTGATTTAGAAAAAGAGTCTAATAATATTGAGTCAAAACAACAGTCTTTTTTATTTAAAAATAGCACAGAAACAACAAATGTTAAAAAAAATATTTTTGAAATACCATCTATTAAATTATTAGAAAAAAAACAACCATCAAAAAATTTAAATTCTAAAAACCCAAGTACTGAATTTATTGAAAAAATCCTTTTGGACTTTGGAATTAAAGGAAAAATTAAAAAAGTAAGTAATGGTCCTGTTGTAAGTTTATATGAATTTGAACCTGCCGCTGGTATTAAAGTATCTAAAATAATAAATTTGTCAGAGGATATTGCAAGAAATACAAGCTCTTTATCAGCCAGAGTCGCAATAATACCTGGGAAAAATACTGTTGGTATAGAAATACCTAATGAAAAAAGAGATGGAGTAGTTCTGTCAGAAATTTTACAATCTGATAATTTTAATAAAAATGATATAAAGCTTCCTATAGCTCTTGGAAAAAGTATATCAGGATCTCCAATAATTGCTGATTTAACATCTATGCCTCATTTGCTTATTGCTGGAACAACTGGATCTGGAAAATCAGTCTGTATTAACACCATTATTTCATCTTTGCTGTTTAAACATAATCCAGATATTTGCAAATTTATCTTAATTGATCCAAAAATGTTAGAATTGTCTTCTTATGAGGGAATACCCCATCTTTTAACTCCAGTTATAACTGATGCAAAAAAAGCGACTGCAGCTTTGAGTTGGACCGTACGGGAAATGGAAAATAGATATAAACTAATGAGTTCGGTTGGGGTTAGAAATATTGATGGCTACAATCATAAACATAAAATTAAAATGCCTTATATAGTTGTAGTAGTAGATGAGATGTCGGATTTAATGCTTATTTCTGGAAAGGAAATTGAAAGTTGTGTTCAAAAACTATCTGCTATGGCAAGAGCTGCAGGAATTCATATAATAATGGCAACCCAAAGACCGAGTGTGGACGTCATAACTGGAACTATTAAAGCAAATTTCCCTACTAGGATTTCATTTCAAGTAAGTTCGAAGATAGACAGTAAAACTATTTTGGGGGAACAGGGTGCAGAGCAGCTTCTTGGTAAAGGTGACATGCTATTTATGTCATCTGCAAATAAGATATTTAGAATACACGGTCCATACATGTCAGAAAATGAGATAGAAAAAATTACTAGTTTTCTAAGAGCACAGGGAAATCCCGATTATATTGAAGAAATTACACAACAAAAGAAAAGTGGGACTAATGAAGGAAACTTAAATGAATCAGATGATGAATTATATCAAACAGCAATTCAAATTGTAAAAAACGAGAAGAAAGCATCTACAAGCTTTTTACAAAGGAAATTGCAAATTGGATATAATAGAGCGGCTAGAATGATTGACCAAATGGAAGAAAGTGGGATCGTTAGTAAAGCCAATCATACTGGTAAAAGAGAGGTTCTGTAGTTTTTGATAAGAAAATCTACCTTAATTTTAACAATTATTTTACTATTTATATTTAATAAAACTCTGATTGCTAATGAGAAACAGAAAATAACAGAAAATTTAAATAGTATTAACACTTTAAAATTCGAGTTTAACCAGATTTCTTTTGATAAAAAAGAATCTGGTAAATGTTTTTTAAAAAGACCTCATTTTTTAAGATGCATTTACGAGGATAAAAATCAGAAAGAATTAATAGTAAATAAAAATACCTTAATTATTTATCATGCAAGGTATGACAAGAGCTATTTTTATCCAACAAAAAAATCTTATTTTTTGGACATTTTAGAAAAAAAAAAATTTGAAAACTTAATTTTATCTGGATCAATAACTCAAAATAACAATCATGTTGAAATTATATATTCAGATAAAAATAAAGGTGAAATAGTATTTTTTTTTGATTTGATTAGTTTTGATTTAAAGGGATGGGAAATTGTAAATTTAGATGGAAGCAAAACAACTTTTATATTGAAAAATATTTTTAAAAATCAAGAAATTGATAAAAAGTTATTTCAAATACCAAATGCTAGCTAGACACCATTTTACCAACATGTTCTCCTCCAAATAAATGGAAGTGAAGGTGTGGAACTTCTTGTCCGCCATTTTTACCTATGTTAGATAGAGTTCTATACCCACCTTCAATATTTGATATTTTCAATAATTTAGCGATACGCGATATTGCCTTAAAAAATTCTAAAATTTCTTTTTCTTTAGCATTTTCAATGAAATCGTCTAAATCAATGTACGATCCTTTGGGAATGATTAAAGCATGAACTTTTTTTTGAGGGTTTATATCGTAAAAAGATAGTACAAATTCATTTTCAAAAATTTTTTTACAAGGTATTTCTCCCCTTAAAATTTTAGCAAATACATTATTTTTATCGTATTTCATATTATTTTTTTTGCCTTTTTTTTAATTCGTCCATAACATCTTCAATTTTAATATTATTTGACTCTAAAAGAACCATTAAATGATATAAGACATCAGCTGTTTCGTGTACTTTATTTGAATTGGTTTCGATAGCTTCAAGAAGCTCTGAAATTTCCTCTTTTACCTTATTAACGCTTAATTTTTTATCGCCTAATAATTTATTTGTATAAGATTTCTCATTGGATGAGTTTTTCCTTTGACGAATAATATTTATTAATTCTTCTAAAGTTTCAAGCATTGCTAAATTCTTACAGGAATTCCCTTCGAGTCTAAATATTTTTTTGCATCATTTATAGAAAATTCGCCAAAGTGAAATATAGATGCAGCCAATACAGCGCTTGCTTTACCTTTTTTGAGACCATCATATAGGTGGTCGAGTTTTCCAACACCGCCAGATGCAATAACTGGAATATTCACAGAATTAGAAACCATCTTAGTTAGCTCTAAATCATAACCTTTTTTTGTTCCATCCCTATCCATTGAAGTTAATAAAATTTCTCCTGCTCCAAGTTTTTCAACTTCTTTTGCATAATTAAGAACATCTAGGCCAGTAGAGTCTCTGCCTCCATGAGTAAATACTTCCCATTTTTTTTCAGTTATTTTCTTAGCATCTATTGCTATAACAATGCACTGTGACCCAAAATTTTCCGCTGATTCTTTTATAATATTTTTGTTGTTCACCGCTGCTGTATTAATAGATACTTTATCTGCTCCCGATTTTAGTAAATTAGAAATATCCACAATATTCCTTACTCCTCCCCCGACTGTCAAAGGTACAAAACACTCTTGAGATGTTTTTTTAACTACATCTAAAATAGTGTCTCTATTTTCGTTGGATGCTGTTATATCTAAAAAACAAATCTCATCTGCTCCACTTTCACTGTAAATTTTTGCTTGCTCAACTGGATCGCCAGCATCTTTTAATTCAACAAAATTAATTCCTTTAACAACCCTTCCGTTTTTAACATCCAAACAAGGTATAATTCTATTTTTTTGCATTTTTCTTTTTTTTTACTTTATTAGGTAGTATCCCCTTATTCACAGCTCTAGCTCTTTCAGAGAAACCAAGTTTATCTCCATTTTTTATTTTTCTCCTTATCGTAGATAGTCTTGCAACCATAATTTAATTTATTTCTTTTACCAACTCTTCAAGTTTAATGTCACCATCATAAATAGCTTTGCCGACTATTATGCCTTCAATTTTTTTATTATTTAATTTTTTACATTTTATAATATCGTTTATCGTAGAAACTCCACCTGAAATTACTACTGGACAATTAGAAATTTCAGTAATTTTTATTGTCTCCCCAAAATTAGGCCCAATTTTCATTCCATCTTTATTGATATCTGTATAAATAATTCTGCTAATACCAAAATTATTTACCTCTTTTAGGTAATCTATAGTTTTAATATTCGAATTTTCTTTCCAGCCTGAAATAGATAAATAACCGTCCTTAGAGTCTAATCCCAAGGCAATTTTATTTTTAAACATTATACAGGCATCTTTTAAGAATTCTTTATTTTTAACTGCTCCACTCCCTAAAATAACTTTCTCTACGCCTGCATCAATATACTGCTTAATACTATCAAGAGATCTTATGCCTCCTCCTACTTCAATTTTTAAATTATAATTGCTTATTATTTCATGAATTATGTCTAAGTTAATTGTCTTGCCTTTTAAAGCACCATCTAAATCAACGATGTGTAAATCTTTAAAACCTAAGTCTAAGAACTCTTTTGCTTGATCTGTAGGAGATTTGTTATATTCAGTGGATTTTTCAAAATCCCCTTTTAAAAGCCGAACACACTTCCCCCCTCTAATATCTATAGCAGGAAATATTTTCATCTTTGTTTTAAAGTTTTCCTTTTGTCGAAGGAAGAATATTTTTGACTCGTTTATCGAGCTCTAAAGCTTCTCTTAAAGATCGCGCTAGTGCTTTAAAACAGGACTCAATTTTGTGATGGCTGTTTTCACCGTAAATATTTTCAACATGTAATGTTATACCTGCTGACTGTGAAAAAGCTTGAAACCATTCTTTAAAAAGTTCAGTATCCATTTCACCTAATTTCTCTACTTTAAGATCAACTTTCCATATTAAGTAAGGTCTGTTGGAAATATCAATCGAAACCCTGGTTAAAGTTTCGTCCATTGGAATAACAGCACTTGCGTATCTCCGTATGCCTTTTCGGCTTCCTGCGGCTTTTTTTATTGCTTCTCCAAGTACAATACCCGAATCCTCTGTGGTATGGTGTAAATCAATATGAGTATCCCCTTTTGCCATTAATTTAATGTCAATAAGAGAATGTTTTGATAACTGTTCTAGCATATGATCTAAAAAACCTATTTTTGTCTTTATTTGGTATTTTCCTTTACCATCTAAATTAACTTCAGCTACGATGTTTGTTTCTTTAGTTTTTCTTAAAATTTTAGCTTTTCTGCTCATATCTTCCAAGATTAAAACTAAGATATATAGCTAAATTATGATTTTGGCAATAAATCCAGCTCACCTCTTGAAGATTGAAATTAAATCTCCACATATAAGTTATGGATACAAACAAAAATTGGCACGGAACTACTATAGTTTTAATTAGAAAAGATGGACAAACCATTGTTGCCGGTGATGGGCAGGTTAGTTTGGGAAATACAGTATTAAAGAGTAAAGCAAAAAAAGTAAGAAAGATTGAGAAAAGAAATGTGATTGCTGGATTTGCAGGATCAACTGCGGATGCTTTGACTCTCTTTGAAAGGCTAGAAGCAAAATTAGAAAAGCATGCGGGAAATTTAACGCGGGCAGCTGTTGAACTTGCTAAAGATTGGAGAACAGATAAATATTTGAGAAGACTTGAGGCTTTAATGGCTGTAGCTGACAAAGAAAAAAGCTTTATAATTTCTGGAACAGGTGATGTCCTTGAACCGGAAGATGGATTAATTGGAATTGGTTCTGGGGGAAATTACGCCTTAGCAGCTGCCAAAGTTTTACTCGAAACAAAAATGACAGCCGAGGAGATTGCTAAAAAGTCATTAAAAGTTGCATCAGAAATTTGTGTATTTACAAACAATAATATAACTACAGAAAAAATTTGAACATGAATCAAAAGGCACCAAATTTAAAAGTCGTTAAAGATAATGATGGTAAAAAATCATCAAAAACTAGCGCTCTCTCACCTAGAGAAATAGTTTCTGAATTAGACAGATACGTAATTGGACAAACTGAAGCTAAAAGAGCTGTTGCAGTAGCATTAAGGAATAGATGGAGAAGACAGGCTCTTTCAGACGAAATGAAGCAAGAAGTACTACCAAAAAATATTTTAATGATTGGCCCAACTGGTGTTGGAAAAACAGAAATTTCTAGAAGACTTTCGAGATTGGCTCAAGCTCCATTTATTAAGGTTGAAGCAACTAGATTTACAGAAGTTGGGTATGTAGGTAGGGATGTTGAGCAGATTATAAGAGACCTGATTGAAATAGCAATTGCGATGGAAAAAGAAAAGAAGAGAAAAGAAGTTTACGCAAAAGCACAGCAGTTAGCAGAAGAAAAAGTTCTAGATGCTCTTGTTGGAAAAAAAGCGAGCTTAGCTACAAGAGAAAGCTTTAGAAAACGACTTCGTTCTGGTGATTTAGATAAAAATGAGATTGAGATAGAGGTTAATGAAACTAAGTCTGGTATGCCAAGCTTTGAAATACCAGGTATGCCAGGTGCAAATATAGGAATGGTGAACTTGGGTGAAATGCTTGGTAAATCTATGGGCCAAAAGGGAAAAAAGAAAAAAATGAGTGTAAAAGAATCTCATGAAATTTTAATAGCTCAAGAGTCTGATAAAATGATTGAACAAGATAAAATAATCAAGGAGGCTATTGAGTCTACAGAAAATAACGGGATAGTATTTTTAGATGAAATTGACAAAGTGTCTGGAAGAACAGATAGGGCAGGCGGGGATGTGTCTAGAGAAGGGGTTCAAAGAGACTTGCTGCCTTTAATAGAAGGAACAACTGTTAATACAAAGTACGGGCCAGTAAAAACAGATCATGTTTTATTTATTGCCTCAGGAGCTTTCCAACTTGCAAAACCTTCAGATCTTTTACCAGAGTTACAAGGTCGTCTTCCTATAAGAGTAGAATTAAAGGCACTTACAGAGGAAGATTTTAAAAGAATTTTAAAAGAACCAGACAATAGTCTAATAAAACAATACAAGGCCTTACTAAAAACAGAAAATGTTGACCTTGATTTTTCTGATGATGGTATAGATATGCTTGCTAATTTATCTACAGAAATAAATTCTACCGTAGAAAATATTGGTGCGAGAAGACTACATACAATTATAGAAAAAGTTTTGGATGAAATTAGCTTTACAGCCTCGGACAAATCGGGACAAAAAGTTATAATTAACAAAGATTACGTAAAGAAAAATTTAGGCAACCTAGTTAAAGATACCGATCTATCAAAATTTATTTTGTAGGTTTTTTAAGATTAATTATCAAAGCCCCTTCACCGCCTTGCTCAGTTGGCGCAGTAGTAATATTTTTAATTTTGGAAGCTAACTCTGGTTTATTTTTTATAAATAACGGTATTGTGTTTTTAAGCTTATTATATTCGCTAGATGCAAATACGTTACTTTCGTTTTTAGAATGAATTCCTTTTCCTGTTATTACCAGGATTTGGTGAACACCATTTTTATAACACTTCGAAATGATTTGATCTATTGTTGAGTTCGCTTTTTCGATTGAATAACCATGAAGATCAAATCTAAATTTTTTATTTAAATTTAAATCTGCTTCTTCATCATTGTCTTTGTTATGTATTCTACCCGAGTCTTCTAAAAATTTCTCCCAGTCTTTTAGGTCTGAATTTTTTTTTTCTAAATTTTTAATCAAGAATTTTTGATTTCAGCAAGATACCAATTTGGGCTAGAGCTAGATATTTTTTTTGTAAATTTCCAGTGATCTATTACTGTTGTAATTTTATTTGGATCCCCTTCGACTACTTTGTCGTATTTGTCTTTTTTAACTGAAATTATCTCGCTCACAAATTTTACAGTAAAATATAAAGCTTCTGCTGTCTTTTCAAATTTTTCAATTGCAGAAGATTTAATTCCCACAAAAGTTAATTCTGACTTAATTTTTTTTGCGTTTCTATCTTCAATGGCTGACGAAAAATTATTTTGCATTTTTTCTGTCAGAAGAGTTTTTAAATTTTCTTTATCACCTTTCGAAAAAGATGTCAGAATTGTTTCATATGCTATTTCTGCACCTTTCAAAAATTTCTTCTTATCTTTAGCATCAAATTCGTTTTTTGGTTTAATGTCTCTCGCGGTAGCAGCTTTTTTGAATTGCTCAAATTTTTTATCTGTAAAATCAGAGAAGGCTTTTTCTTGGTGTCCGGTTTTTCTGCCTAGAATGTTTCTTAATCTTAATATTATAAAACCAGCAATCATGGCTAGTAATATTATGTCTAGATATCCAAAATTATTACTCATTATTTGATAAATATACATTAATAATATAATTTGGAAACCGTCAAATGAACACAGTGCTATTACTAATAATCGCAATACCAGCGGTAGAGATATTTTTAATGATTAAAATTGGCCAAAATATTGGTGCTTTGAGTACAATAGGTCTAATATTTTCAACTGCGGTAATAGGTATATATTTTGCAAAGCTTGAAGGTCTCAATACTTTGAGATCAGGAATTAATAACCTATACAAAAATAAAATACCAATTTATGAAATGATGTCTGGTGCATCTATTGCATTTGCGGCTTTGTTATTAATAACACCTGGTTTTATGACTGATTTTTTTGGCTTCCTTTTGCTTATTCCATTTACAAGAAAAAAAATAATCAACTTATTTATGAAGAAAAAAAGACCATTAGCAGATAAAAAAGATTATATTGAAGGAGAAATTTTAGATAGAGATAAAAAAGATGAATTATGAAATTGTAACAAAATATGTAAAAGATTTAAGCTTTAAAATAAATGATGCAAAATCTTATTTTCTTTTAGAAAAAGATATTAAAAATTATAGTTTTGTGTGTGATATAAAGAGTAAAAAACTCAAAGAAAAAATTGTTCAAGCTGATGTAAATTTGCGATTAGTTCCTGTAAATAAAACATCAAATAGAAACTTAGATGTAAAGGTTGAGCTAACATCAATAATTCAGTTTGACAAAATTGATAATAAAGATGAAATGGAAAAAATTATACTAATTAAAGTACCAGAAGAAATATATCCAAGCATAAGGGAAATAATATTATTTTTATTTAAAAGTTCTGGGTTTAATGAAATAAATATACCTGAAAAAATTGATTTTCAGAAACTTTACGATAATAGACAGCTTCAAAAATAATTTTTTTTTATTTCTTTTTTCAAATACGCTGAATGCGAACTAATTTCTGATTTTGAAGGTGAAATTGTTTTTTTTGAATATTGCTTTATTGAATTTTCATTAGCATGATTTGCCACTTCTTCTTGCTTAAACTGTAAGGATGGTTCTTTTTCTCCAACAAGGTTTATATACACTTGTCTTAGCAATTCACAATCCAATAAAGCGTTATGCTTCGTCCTTTTTGACAGATCAATGTTAAATTTTTTACAAAGATTATCTAAAGAATTAGAAGAGCCGGGAAATTTGGATCTCGCAATTTCTAGGCTATCAATTACATTTTTTTTAATATTTATCTTTTCTAAATTTAATCTTGTTAATTCAGAATTAATAAATGAAATATCGAAAGGTGCATTATGAATAATGAGTTTTTTATCAGCAATAAAATCCTTAAACTCTTTTGCAATATCAGCGAATTTTTCTTTATTTTTTAAAATCTCATATGTATAACCATGAATTCTTGATGCATCAGCTGAAATCTCTCTTTCAGGATTAATGAGTTTGTAAAAGACCCTTTTTGTTGGGATCAAATTTTCAGTTTCAATACAAGCAATTTCTATTATCCTGTGATCGTCTTTTACGGAAAGACCAGTGGTCTCTGTGTCGAGTATTATTTCGCTCATAGTTTATTTTTTATAGATTTAATTTTTCTTTTCAATTTATTTAATGATCCATTGTTGTTAATAACATAATCACAATACTTAATTTTTTTTGCAGGCAGGAGTTGTCTTCTATCTAATATATTAAAAATTTTCTTGTTTTTGCCTCTTTTCAGAAATCTTTTTAACCTTAGATTTTTCTTTGAATTAACAAATATAATCTTATCATAATTTTTCATTAATTTACTTTCGATGAGTAATGGTATTTCAAAAAATAAAAAACGTTTTTTTTTATTTTTTTTTGAAAAACTTCTTATTTCTTTCCTAACTAGAGGATGAATAATTTTTTCTAATTCAAATAAAGATTTACTATTTTTAAGTATTATTTGTTTGAGGTCATCTTTAATATTACTTCTGTTTTTTAATTTAAATTTTTTGAAAACTTTAGATTTAAAGGTATTGGACTGATAAATTCTTTTAACAGATTTATCGGCGTCAAAAAGTGGATTTTTTTTTGATGAGATTATTTTCGCAACAGTTGTTTTGCCAGATGCCAAAGATCCTGTGATTCCAATTTTAATCATTCTACCAACTTGATTACTTCCTCGTTGATCTCAGGTTTAATATTAAACCACAATTCAAATGCCAATTGTGCTTGATATAAAAACATCATTTTTCCATTTTCAATGAGGTTCCCTTTTTTTTTCGCCTCGATTAAAAAATTTGTCTCTTTTGGGTTGTAAATAATATCGTAAAAAAGTCTACCTGGTTTTGTATTATTAAAATTTATTGGGATTTTATCATTTTTATTAAGGCCGATGCTTGTAGCGTTAATAATCATATCAAAATCTTGTAATTGACCCCAGTTTACTAAATTTATAAAAGGAAATTTTTTTTTTAAATATGTTGCTTTATCATTTGATCTATTACTTAAAATAATTTTAGATACCCTCATATGATTAAGGGCAACGATAAGTGACGGCACAACACCGCCTGCCCCTAAAATAAAAACTGTTTTTCCTTTCAAATTGTAATTAATATATTTTAATGAAGCACCAAAACCCCCTATGTCAGTATTTCCACCTACTATTTTATTTTCTTCTTTATAAATGGTGTTTACAGACTGTGTTTCGCTTGCATGAGGACTTAGTTCGTCCAAAAACTTTATAACTGATTTTTTAAATGGAACCGTAACATTCATACCTTCCAAAATTCCATTTCTAATTTCTGAAACTATATGCTTTATATCTTCTTCCTCAATTTGTTTTTTTTCATAAACAGCATCAATATTATTTTTCTTAAACCAATAATTATGTAATTTTGGCGACAAAGAATGCTTTATTGGATTACCAATCACTAAAAATTTTTTCATTTTTTTGTTTTTCTGCTTAATCTATCAATAAAAAATAATGCTAATGCTGTGAATAAAGCGAATAATTCTAATGCATGTCCAGAATTACCAAGAACTTTTTGGACTAAATAAAAAATAATACAAACTACAACCCAAATTAAAATTAGCATTTCAAACTACTTAAATACTCCTTTATTTTTTTCACAGGAAGTCCCATGATTGAATCTTCGTCTCCTTCAATTTTTGAGAACAAATCCTTTCCACCAGCTTCGATCTGATAGACTCCGTAGGCATATAAATTTTTGTCATCTACTTTTTTTAAATAAACTTTGATTTCGTCTAAATTAAGTTTTTTCATTGTTAAAGTGGAGGCATCTGTATAGTTCCAAATCATTGATCCATTTTTAGATATACATACCGAACTTATCAATTGATGTTTTTTTCCATTTAATTTTTGTAAAATTTCAAATGCTTCGTCTCTTGATTTTGGTTTTGATATTAGCTCTCCACCTATATCAATAACACTGTCTGCTCCAAGAACAATTTGGTCGGGTGTTTTAGAGCTTACTTTATTTGCCTTAAGTTCTGCTAGATTTTTAGATATCAACATTGGGCTGGCGCCCTCTGCTAGCAAAGAAACCTTTACTTCGTCTTCGTTTACATTTGATCCAACGACCTGGCTTTCAATATTATTTTGATCTAAAATTTTTTTTCTTACACCGCTTTTAGAAGCTAAAATTATTTTCATTTATTTTTCTTAATTTCAAATATTTTAATTATCGAAGCTGCAGTTTCCTCCACTGACCTTCGTGTTACATCAATTGTTGGCCAACTATACTGTTTCATCATTTTCTTTGAATTTTCTACCTCAACCTTT
Source organism: uncultured Pelagibacteraceae bacterium (assembly GCA_902519465.1). Classification (GTDB taxonomy): domain Bacteria; phylum Pseudomonadota; class Alphaproteobacteria; order Pelagibacterales; family Pelagibacteraceae; genus Anoxypelagibacter. The sequence continues at coordinate 61,249 of CABYJW010000001.1, read as the reverse complement.
ATAGCCTCTGCATCGGTGTAAGTTTTTAAATCTATTGCCTGGTTTACACTTGCGCGTGTTTTTCTAATTTCAGATAATCTTTCAGGATCTGCTATTAAACCAATAACGCAAAAGTTAGAAAAATTTTCTCTAAGTGTTTCTGGAATTGCTTGATCAAGAACTAGTGGTATATTTAGGGTTTTGTAGCCTCGATTTGCTAAATAAATTGAAGTAGGTGTTTTGCTAGTTCTACTTACGCCAAGCAAAATTATATCTGCTTGGTTTAGGTCCTCTGTTTTCTTTCCATCGTCATGTGACATTGTAAATTGTATTGCCTCTATCCTTTTATAGTAATCTTCGTCTAAGACATGTTGAGCGCTTGGTTTATGTATGGCTTTTTGATTTAGTAATTTGGAAAAACTAAGTATTAAGTTTCCAAGAACCCCAAAGCAGGGAATAGTTTTTTTAATGCTTTGACTAGCAAGGTATTTGGCTAATTTTGTATCTACTATTGTGTATAAAATAATTGTATTTTTCTTTTCTTTGTGCTCATTTATTATTTTATCTATTTGCTGTTCTGTTCTAATAAAAACATATTCTTTTTTATCATATTCAAAGCTTGCAAACTGAGATTGTATAGCAAGAAAGATTCTTCCAAGGGTTTCGCCGGTTGAATCCGAAATTAGAACTATTTGGTATTTTCCTGTCATTAATTTTGTTAATTAAATTATAACAATTAATAGTTATACATATAGATTAATAGAAATATTTTTTTTATTCATACGAGATTAACAAATTACGAACATTTTATCCTATGTTTATAATTTTATAACTTATATTAGACTTTGTGCATAAATACCTAGTTCTCAGTAAATAATGTCATTTAAAATGTATAAAAATGTAGATAAATGAATAATTATTCAAATTATACCAACCAACATACCCTATTACATCAATTATAATTTAAAACTATAATATATAATATGAATAAAATAACAGACTGTATAATTAATAAAGATGTTTCTATTAAACCTATTTGGTTTATGAGACAAGCTGGTAGATACCTTCCTGAATTTAGAAAAATTAGAAGTGAAAATAAAGATTTTATAAGACTATGCTTAAATCCTGATTTGGTAAGAGAAATCACATTACAACCCATAAATAGATTTAAATTAGATGCAGCTATAATTTTTTCTGATATTTTAATAATACCTTATGGTTTAAACCAAAAAGTAGAATTTAAAAAAGGATACGGGCCTATTCTAGGGGAAATAGATTTTGATAAAATAATAAATTTTAAAGAAGATGATTTTATTGATCGGGTATCTCCAGTTTATGAAGGAATAAAAAAAACAAAAGAAAAACTAAAAAATACAAATCTGATTGGTTTTGCCGGGGCACCATGGACTCTTTTAGTCTATATGATTAACAAAGAGTCACCAAAGAAAAATTTTAATATTAAAAGCTTTTTTAAAGAAGAAGAAAAAATAGAAAAATTAATGTATAAAATTGAAGATTTAATATACCTGCACCTTAAAAAACAAATAGAATCAGGAGCAGATATAGTTCAAATATTCGATTCATGGGCAGGATTACTTCCAGAAAATAAAATAAAAAACTTTTGTTTTGATCCAACCAAAAGAATTGTCGAAAGATTAAAGAAACTAAGCAAGCCAATTATTTGTTTTCCAAGAGGCATAAGTAAAAAATATGAAGAATTTTGCAAAACAGTTAAACCAGATTGCATAAGCATAGATTACGATATTGAACCATCATGGATCTTGAAAAAGGCTGGTGGAATACCAATACAGGGCGGTTTAGATCCTAAAATTCTACTTGGGTCATTAGAAGATTTACAAAAAAATATTATGAAATACATCTCAACTTTTTCAAATTATCCGTATATTTTCAACTTAGGACATGGGGTCCTTCCAGAGACAAAACCAGAGACAATAGATTTTATTGTTAAGTTCATAAGAAAAAAAAATGATTAAACAAAAAATTTGTATAATTGGAAATGGATTGACAGGTCTTACAACTGCATTAATTCTGGGTAGGCTTAATTTAGAAGTTCACTTAATCGCGACGCCCGAAGGAGAAAAAAGAAAAGATGTAAGAACTACAGCTATTTCTGATAGTAACTATAAAAGTCTGATTGATTTAATTGGTAAAAAATATAAGAAAATTTTTTTTCAATCCAAAGAAATAGATCTTTACAAAGAGTATTCTGGAGAAATCAAGCATTTTATGAATCTTTCAAAAAAAGATGAAAATTTAATGTTTTTATTCCAAAACGAAATTTTAAAAAAAATAATTCAAAAGAAAATAAATACATATAAAAATTTAAAAACATACTACAAAAAAGTAAGTAAAATAGATGTTGAAAAGAACAAGGTTTTTTTCGCAAATAAGAAAATCGATTATGATGCTATATTTGTTTGTACAGGTAGCAAATCAGAAATTGTTAAAAATATATTTGGCGATAGATTTATTGAGAGCAAAACAAATGATATTGCATTCACGTCCATTGTAAATCACAATTTAAATATAGATACTGCCAAGCAGTTTTTCTTAAAAGAGGGGCCAATGGCCATTCTACCTTTAAACAAAAACAAATTCTCTTTCGTCTGGAGCGTAAGTGATAAATTTAAAAACCAAAACCCAACCCCACTTGTGACAAAAAAACTAAAAGAAATTCTTAAATTAAAAAGTAATTTCGCAATCTCTAAAATAGACTGTTTCCCAATATCATTTAAATTTAGGTCAAATTTTAACAAGAAAAATACTTTAGTACTCGGAGAAGGATCGTACAATGTTCATCCAGTCGCTGGACAGGGTTTTAACTTAATTATTAGAGATGTTTTGTATTTAAATAGTAAAATTAAAGAATACGTAAAAAATGGCATTCAAATCAAAGATTCATTATTTATAGACGAATATTTAAGACAAAGGAAACCAGAAAACCTTCTCTTCGGTTTAGGAATAAATTTTTTAAATAACTTTTTTAAATTTAATAAAATTACAGAGCCTATAAAAAAAGTTATATTAAAAGATATTAATAAACTTAATATTTTAAAAGATGTTAGTTTGAGGGTTTCTAACAAAGGAATATTTTAAATTGGATTATTCTAAACCAATACATTTACCCAACCTAATGGTAGCTCCGAACGGAGCAAGGCCAATGAAAAAAGATCACCCTGAAGTTCCAATGACAATTCCAGAAATTGTAAAAACAGGTCAAGCTTGTTATCATTCTGGTGCAGACGCTATTCACTTTCACATTAGAAATGAAAACGGCCAACATATTTTAGACTCTGGCTTATGCAAAGAAGCATTAAGCGAACTTCATCAAAAAGTTCCTAAAATGCATTTGCAAATAACAACAGAGGCTGTTGGAAAATATTCCCCACCCGAAATGCGAAAATTAGCTTATGAGGTATTGCCACCAGGTATTTCAATTGCCGTAAGGGAAATGATACCATCAAGAAAACCTGAATTAGAAGATATCAAAGTTTATCAAAAACTATATGAAGAAGGTACAAAAGTTCAACATATATGTTATGAACCAGACGATTTAGATCTGCTCTCAGACGTTTTAAAAAAAGCAAAACTTTTAGAAACAAGAGTTTGGTGTATGTTCACTATAGGACATTATTCAGGCAAAGTTAGTAACCCTGAAAAAATTCCATTATTTATACAAAAACTTAAAGACCACAATTTAATTGCAGATTGGGCTGTATGCGCTTTTTCAAAAGAAGAAATGTCTTGTCTCAAAACTGCAATTAAACTTGGTGGTAAAATCAGAGTTGGTTTTGAAAATTCTCTTTTAATGCCAGATGGAAGTATAGCTCCAAATAACGAAACTAAAGTTAAAGCGGTAAAGTTTCTATTTGGTTAAAATCTTTAACTTTCTTAAATGTTTTTAGAATATATCTGTCTGGTCGAACAATAATTGCTTTTGCATTATAAGATTTTAATATGTTGCTTAGACCTCTAATGTCTTTGTCTGTAATAGACTGAATTTTATTTAAAGATAACTTTTTACTCAATTTAGATGAAGTAAGCAATAAGGGTGACCTTGAAAACTTCTCATCTAAAGTTTTGCCATCTTTCATTTTAAGTTGCGGGAAAATTTTACCCCTATTTTTATCTTTATTACTACCAAGCCCAACTCCTAGCTTTGGCTTAATAGATTGCATACTCTTTGTACCGTCCGGACCAGACGAAATATTATCAGTAATATTCTCTGATCCTACGGCATTAACAAATTCTCCCATTCGCATTGTTGTCTCGATATACTCTTTTGCATTTGAGAATCTTTCGGTTTGATAAGTATCTAAAAATTTCTCATTATGATTTTTTTTAATACACCAACTAATTTTCCAAGCCAGGTTAGACGCATCTCTTATACCAGCACACATTCCTTGACCCATAAATGGTGGCATGAGATGAGCAGCATCCCCGGCAATAAAAATCCTACCCTTTCTCCACTTTCTTGCAATAGCTGATTGAAAAATATAAATTGCTTTTCTCTCTAAATATGCATCTTTTGGTTTAAGCCAAGGCTTGAGAAAATTCCAAATGTATTCATCCGATAATATCTCTTTTTCATCTTCATTATCTTGAATAGCAAATTCCCATCGTCTCCTTTTACCAACATTTCTACAATAAGTAGCTGGTCTTTCTGAGTTTGAGTATTGAATTGTTCTATCTGGCAATTTATTTTTATTTTTTCTTAATATTAAGTCAACCACAGCCCACTTTTGAGTAAAGCCCAAGTTATCCAAAACTGAACCCATCTGCTCTCTAGTTGTAGATCGTGCTCCATCACAGCCAACTACGTACTTTGAGTGAACTTTTTGCAGTTTATTTTTACTCTTAAATAATAAATTAACCGAATCTCTATTGTTTTTAATTTCTATTACTTCTGTGTTTTGCATCAATTTTACTTTTTTAAATTTTTTAAGTCGATTTCGAAGATTCCTCTCTAAATCTGGCTGGTGAAACCTGTAACTTGGATACCATCCATTTTTAGTAATTGACTTAGGACGTGGCCAATCAAGTAAAACTTTACCATCAGAATTTACAAACTTTGTACCTTTGTTGATTATAGTGTTTTTTAGAAACTTTTTTGTAATTCCTATTGTTTGAAAAACCCTCATGATTTCATCATCAAAATGAACTGCTCTAGGCAAAGCGTATAAGTTTTTCTCTCTTTCCAAAATTAGTATTGAAAATCCATTAAGAGCTAATAAATTTGCGAGGGTGCCTCCAGTTGGACCCAAACCCACAATTATAACATCGTATTGTTTCATTAATTTAAATTAAACTGATTTTATTTTTTACTATTAATTTTTGAATATAGCCAAGGGCAATCAACTAATAATGGAGCTTGTTTCCCTTTCGAAGCTGTATCTAATCTTTTGTTTCTAAACTTCATCCTCTCATTCTCTGGGAGATAAAGTCTCTCATGGCCCCAAAAACTTGGTCCCTCAAAAGTTTCATGAGATTTCCAAGTACTTGGATCAATTATTCTTCCCCCCCAACCGTTCTCTACAAAAAAACCAGAAGGTGTAATAGAGTAAAAAGACGTCATATAATCATTTGTATGCCGACCCATTGTATATGCAATAGCATTGTCTTTGTATTGTACTAAATCATAACCTTGTCCAACATCATCCAGACTGTTGTACTCAACCATGAAATGGTGAAAACCAACTTTTCCTGAACCAAACAAAGCTAAACTGTGGTGACGTCCATTAATATGAAAAAAACATAATGAGATTGGTGTATTACTATAATCACTTATTTTAAAACCTAATATATCTTTATAAAAAGGAACTACCTTATTAAAATCTTTAACATGTAAAACTACGTGGCCCATACCCAAAGCTCCAGTTTTAAATCCAGAAATAGGCCGAGAAGGTTTGAAAGGTTCTGTATCTTTCATTGGATTATAAACCATTTCAACCCTGTTACCCTGAGGATCATTAAAATGAATTAATTCTTCGACAAATCGTTTATCAGAATAAGATGAGTTGCCAATATTTACTTTTATACCATTAGCTTCAAGTTTTGCTGCGTAAGTTTGAAGATCATCTTTATTATCTACCTCAAAACCCACAAATGCCAAGCTGTCCCCAGTATCTCCGGTTATAGCTAACCTTTGTTTGTGATCATCCATTCGAAATGAAAGAGCACCCTTACCTCTATCAACTCTTTGCATACCTAAACATTTTTCTGAATAGTCAGACCAATCTTCGAGTTTATCAGAGTTTACCCCAATGTAGCTTAGTGCTTTTACTGCCATGAATTTAATATACTAGAAAAAGTTTGAGCCCGCTATACATAACGCGGGCTCAAAATATTTAATTATTATTAACCGTCAATTTTCTTAATGATTTGTCTGGCTCTTTTTAACACACCATCACCATCAAGACCTTTGCCCTTCATTTCCGCTAACCAATCTTTCTCAATAGGTTTTAGTATTTTTTTATACTTAGCAAGGACAGCAGGAGAAGCAACCGCAATCTCATGACCTGGAGTGTTTGCAACAACTTCTTTCATTTTAGCATTTTGTCTATCAATTAAATTCGAAGCCCAACCACTAAAAGCATGACCACTGAACTTATCAATACATTTTTTTTGCACTGAGTCTAAACTTTTGTATTTGTCTTTATTCATAATCAAACCAAAAGTAGCATTCGTGATATTAACTTCTGTGTGATATTTTGTTACTTCAAATAATTTAAATGAACCTACAGCTGTGTAAGGAAAAGGCGTTCCGTCTAACACACCTTTGTTAAGAGCTTCGTAAGTACCAGGAGCTGGAACCTTTACTCCAGTAGCTCCTAAGGTCTTAAGAATTGTTCCTGCTATTTTGCTAGGAACTCTCATTTTTTTTCCTTTAAAATCAGCTGGATCCATAACCTTAGTATCTTTCATATGAATTTGGTAACCAGGATTTGAGTGTAATCCAATTAAATGAATTCCCGACATTTCTTTATCAAGATATCCTTCATCATATAAAGTATTTAAAGCAGTTGAACCTGCAGCAGATGTTCTTGTTAAAAATGGTAACTCAATTACTGAACTTAAAGGAAACTGACCCCCAATGTAACCTAAAACAGTCCACGAGATATCAGCAACGCCTTTTGTAACTATGTCATATTGCTTAGGCGGACTACCCAGAACTCCACCGGCATACATCTTTACATTCAATTTACCATTTGCACATTTATTAACTTTTTCAGCCCACGCTCCTAGAATTTTACTAGCGATGAAAGCTTTTGGTGGTTCGAAAGTTGCCAATTTAAGCTCAGTAGCAGATGCTGAACTGATTAAACTTAAAGAGAAAACTCCAAACAAAAAACCAATCAGTTTTTTCTTAATCATTTTTTCCCCCAAATAAATTAATTTATTATTTAAGCTTAGCTTTAATTTTAGATTTTTTCATCCTTAATTATGTTCGAAAGTATACCAATTTCTGATATCTCTACCTCTACCTGGTCCCCTTCTTTCATAAATATTGGAGGTTTTCTTTTGAAGCCGACACCCCCTGGTGTACCTGTAACCAATACATCGCCAGCTCTCCATGGTATGGCTTTAGAAACGTATGAAATTAAACTTGGGATATCGAAAATAAGCTGGCTTAAACTAGCACTTTGCATAACTTTGCCATTTAAACGTGTTTGAATTGATAATTTTGTGTAATCAGAAATATTTTCAGCCAAGACCATGTGGGGTCCAAAGCTTCCAGTCTTCTCAAAATTTTTACCCATTCCAAATTGTCTAGTATGCTGTTGCCATTCTCTAACGGTGCACTCATTATAACAAGAATAACCAACTATATGTTTGAGAGCGTCCTCAGGTTTAATATGTTTCCCTGCATCACCCATTATAACAGCCATCTCACATTCATAATCTAGACTTTCCGAAACTTGAGGTCTTTGTATTGGTTGCTTATGTGCAGTTTGGCTCTCGGGCACTCTAAGAAAAATTACCGGATTTTGCTCTACTGTTCTACCGGTCTCTTTCACATGCTCACTATAATTTAGACCAACGCAAACAATTTTGCCTGGATTTGGAATCACAGGCAGATATTCAATTTCATCAAGATTTATTTTTCCTGGATTTTTTTTTAAAAATTCTTTTGCTTCTAGAATTAATTTATTAGCAATCAATTCTTTTAAAGTATTTGCTCCTCTGATTTTTCCAGTCAGATCTGTGATGTTTTTTCCATCAGAAATTCCAAATTTAGCTTGGTTATTTTGTAAAAAAGAAACAAATTTCATAATCTATTTTGAGTGCCTTTATCTATAAAACTCTGTTAGGCTACAATATTCTTATGCAAATTAAAATAAATAAAATATTTGATTATGCGGCCATAGCATCTGGCTTAATTTTGTTTTCACTTGCTATATTAACTTTTTGTGATGTTTTTGGTCGAAGATTTTTTAATTCTCCTGTTGCAGGCACAATTGAGATTGTTGAGTTCGGCATTGCCCTGGTGGCTTTTTTAGCTATGCCTAGGGCTTTTTTTTTAAACGCTCATGTTTCAGCTGATTTTATTAAGAATATAGATAACAAGACACTGCAAAAGTTTATAACATTTTTTAGATTTTTATTAATGTTAATAGTCATGTGTTTCGTAGCATATGGAACTACTAAAGAGGCATTTGCTTTTTTTAAAAATGGAAGAGTAACCATTGATTTGGAATTAAGTTTTTATCCATTTTACTTTGCATCTGCATTTGCCATGTGGTTAAGCGTAATAGCAATAATACTTTGGTTTTTAAAAACAATTTTTGAAAAAGAATAAATTATGACATTTGACCCTATCACCAGTGGAGCTTTAGCATTTCTTGCTGTTTTAGTTTTGATGGCGCTTAATATTCCTATTGGTATATCTATGCTTATAGTTGGATTTACTGGATTTGGATTAATTGTAGGATTTGAACAAGCATTTTTTATTTTAGGCACAGCACCTTATGAGGCAGTTTCAAAATACAGTCTCTCCGTATTACCTTTTTTTGTTCTTATGGGAAACCTTGCTAATAGAGCAAATCTTTCAAGGAATTTATATGATGCAGCTTACGCAATTGTTGGGCACTATAAGGGTGGACTTGCCATGTCCACAGTTGGGGCTTGTGCTGGGTTTGGAATGATATGTGGTTCTTCTATTGCAACAGCAGCTACCATGTCTCAAATGGCCGCTCCAGAAATGAGAAGGCACGGTTATAGTGATGCATTAATCAGCGGCTCAATTGCATCAGGAGGGACATTAGGAATTATAATTCCACCAAGTGTTATTTTAGTAATTTATGCATACTTAACTGAGCAATCTGTACAAAAACTTTTTTTTGCTGCATTAATTCCAGGAATAATTGCAGTAGTCCTGTATATGATTGCAATTCGTGTTTATCTTTTAATATTTCCAAAACAAGGTGGTTATGGAGAGAAAATGCCATTGAATGAAAGATTAGCTGCAATTTGGAAGGTATTTCCAATATTTCTTATTTTCGCAATTATTATGGGAGGCCTTTATTTAGGTTTTTTCACCGCAACAGAAAGTGCAGCCGTTGGAGTAATATTAGTATTAATTTTTATTTTTTTAAGACGTCAACTTACATTGGAAATGTTAAAAAATTCTGTTTGGGATACCATAAAAACGGTTGGCGCTTTGTATCTTATTGTTGTTGGGGCTGCAGTATTTAATGTTTTAATTACTGTTACACAACTACCTTTTACAGTTGTTGATTTTATCAACGACTTACAACTTACTCAGATTGGCATTATTTTAGTTATCTGTGTAATTTATCTAATTCTCGGAACTGTTATGGACTCGCTCGCAATGTTATTTTTAACAATCCCTGTATTTTATCCAGTCATTGCTGATGCTGGGATAGATCCAATATGGTTTGGAATTTTTGCTGTAATCGTTGTAGAATTTGGATTGATCTCACCACCTATTGGCATGAACTTATTCGTAATTAAGGGTGTAATGCAGAGAACACCACTTCAAACAATTTGGTTTGGCACTGTTCCTTTTCTGATAACAGATGTAATTAGACTTGTACTAATAATTGCCTTTCCAGCGATATGCCTATATCTACCTGGTTTATTGATGCGCTAATATATTAGTTTTGTTTAACAAATTTCCCACTTTGGTAATCACTAATTGCTTGAGTAATTTCTTCTTTTGTATTCATCACAAACGGACCACCTCTTGCAATCTGTTCGCCAATTGGTTTTCCTGAAATTAGTAAAAATTTAGCTTTGGTTACCGCACAAATATTTAATTCTTCGCCATTGTTTAATAATATTAAATTCGAGCCTTTAATTTGGTTATGTTTATTTTTCCCAATTTTAATTTCTCCTTCAATTAAATAAATAAATGAATTATGAGTTTTAGGAAGTTTAAAGTTAAAATTTTTCTTTTTACCTAGCTCTACATCAAAATAAATTGGATTAACATTATGTTTCTTAACTGGGCCTTCTGCTTTTTCAAATTTACCAGCAATAACTTTTACTTGCTTATCATGATCTTTATGAACACTCATTTTTTTTGAGTCTATATAAATGTACTCTGGCTTATTCATCTTATATTTAGCTGGCATATTTATCCAAAGTTGAAAACCGTGTAATTTACCTTCTTTCATTGCGGGCATTTCAGAATGAATTATTCCGCTCCCTGTTTTCATCCATTGGACATCACCTGCTGTCATTCGTCCTTTACCGCCAGTGCTGTCCTTATGCTCAAACTCTCCAGCTAACATGTAGGTTACCGTCTCAATACCACGATGTGGATGCGCAGGAAAACCAGCAACATAATCTTCTTTATTTTCTGATCCAAATTCATCAAGCATTAAGAAAGGGTCAAAGTAGTTTGGTTCAACACCGATGCTTCTTTTTAATTTAACTCCAGCACCATCAGACGCTGATATAGGCTGAATTATTTTTTCAATTTCAGTATTTTTCATATATTTAAATTAAAATAATATTTGCAAAAACTATATAAGATAATAGGCCGCAGAATAAAATTATATTACCAGACCCCAATCATTATATCGTCTTCTTTGGAGTAATCCCTGTCTTTTAAAACAAATTCGTCTGTTGCTGCCACTCTATTTTTTCTACCTACCAATCTTTTTAAAAGCAATTCTTTCATCTCATCTCTTATTTTTTTGTAATCAGCAGATTGTCCAACGTCTATAAATTCCTCTGGATCTTTTTCTAGATCAAATAATTGCGGTGGAAAACCTTTAAAATAAATATATTTCCATTTCGAGGTACGCAACATGTACCCTCTTGCGTCTGATGCACCCAGTTTAAGTAATTTTCTTGCCTCATTAAATGAATAATCAATCTCACTAAATACTCCATCTTTCCATTGATTTATTTTATCGCCATTTATAATTGCTTTTAAAGAATTTCCCTCAAGCCGATGTTTACTTTCTTTACTTTCAACCGCGTCTAAAAAAGTAGGTAAAAGATCAATTGCTTCAATGAAGCGTTTTTCTTTTTTCCCTCGCGTTTTATCAGCTGATTTCCTTGGATCATAAATAATCATTGGGACCCTAACTATTTGTTCATGAAATAATTCTTTATCCCCTAACCAATGATCTCCAAGATAATCACCATGATCTGAAGTAAATACTATCATTGTGTCTTTCATGTTTCCTTTTTTATCAAGAAATTCAAAAAGCCTTCCTAGGTTATCATCAATTTGTTTTATCAATCCCATATAACCAGATATGACAGTATTACGAACTTCATCTTTAGAAAAAGTTTTTGATACTCTTGTTTCTACAAAAGCTTTATAAACAGGGTTCATATCTTTCTTTTGAATTTCACTTCTTTGAACAGGACTAAATTGATTTTGAGAAAACATATTATGATAAGGTGACGGGGCAATATAAGGCCAATGAGGTTTAATATATGATAAATGCAAAAACCAAGGCTTCTCAGAACTTTCTTCTATAAATTCCATAGCTCTGTTTGTCATAAAAGCAGTTTCTGAATGTTTTTCAGAAATTCTTGCAGGTTTATTTGAGTTTCTTAATTTCCAGCCACTAAGTATCTCACCATTTTTACCCTCAGCAGAGTTAGCCCAACTATCCCAAGGATTATCGCCTTCGTATCCAAGCTTATTAAGCCAATCGTTGTAAGATAATTTTTTTTTGTATTTTTTTACATGATTATTTGGATGAAGCCCATCATCTCTCTCGTATGGCTCAAATCCAGGTTCACTTACTACTAATCCAATTTCAGTATTTTTGTTTATACCCAAACGTGCCATTCCCTCAGCATCTGGTTTCATGTGTGTCTTACCAACAATTCCTGTTCTTATCCCTGATTTCCTTAGATAGTCACCTATAGTCAACTCTCCAATAGGAAGGGGAACTTGGTTCCAAGTAGAGCCATGACTGAAAACAGTTCGGCCAGTATAGTAGGAAGCTCTAGATGGACCACAAACAGGTGACTGAACATAAGCAGACTCAAACAACACTCCTTTTTTTGCAAGACCATCTATATTAGGTGTTTTTAAATGTGGGTGTCCATAGCAAGACAAATAATCCCATCTTAATTGATCTGCCATAATAAATAGAATATTGCGGACTTTGCTCATAGTTTTTAAATTTTTATTCTATCGTTGACGAGTTAGAAAGAATACCTATTTTTTATTATCACTTGCATTACAAAAAAGCAGTATTTATAATCTATTTTTTTATGCGGGAGTAGCTCAGTGGTAGAGCGAAACGTTGCCAACGTTTAGGCCGAGGGTTCAATTCCCTTCTCCCGCTCCAAGTAAAGGATTAAACTTATGACTGATTTAGCTGACAAAAAGTGTATTCCTTGTGAAGGTGGAATTCCAGGTTTTGAAATAACCGAAATTCATAAATATCTCAAAATGGTAGATGGCTGGGAAGTTAAGGCTGACGAGGATAAAATTTACTATTTAATTAAAAATTTTAAATTTAAAAATTTCATAGAAAGTCAAAATTTTGTAAACAAAGTAGGTGCAATAGCTGAAAAAGAAGGACATCATCCTGATATTTGGTTTGGTTGGGGCTATGCTAAAATAAAAATTTTCACTCATGCTATAAAAGGACTACACGAGAGTGATTTTGTTTTAGCAGCTAAAGTTGATAAGATTAATTAATGGTAAAAATGTCTTGTACCAGTGAAAATCATTTTAACTTTTGACTTATTGGCTAACTTTATAGAATCGGTATCTCTTATAGATCCACCAGGTTGAACAATAACCTTAACCCCAGCCTTAATTAAATTTTTAACACCATCTGGAAAAGGAAAGAATGCGTCAGATGCCGCAACTGAATTTCTTAATTTTTTGTTTTGAAAACTTTTTGCTTTTTGAACAGCAATTTTACAACTATCGACCCTGCTTGGTTGTCCAGCACCTATTCCAATAGTTGAGAATGAATTAGATATTACGATTGAATTTGATTTAACATATTTACAAACATTAAAGGCAAATTGGGCTTGCGCAATTTCCTTTTTTGATGGCTTAAGTTTAGTAACAAATTTTAACTTTTTCCTATTAAATATAATTTTATTTTTTTCTTGCATTAAAAATGCATTACTAAAATTTTTAATTTCATAATCGTTCCTTATTTTAAATTTTGATATATCGATGAGGATTAAACTCTTCCTTTTTCCAAAAATCTCCAGAGCTCTTTTGTCGAAATTCTTTGCTAATATAACTTCAAAAAATATCTTGGACATCTCTTTGGCAATGTTTTCATTAATTTTGAAGTTACATGCAACAATTCCACCAAATGCACTTACCGGATCTGATAAATAAGAATCTTTGAAAGTTTTTAGAGGTGATCCGTTTAGTGATACACCCGATGGGTTTGCATGTTTTATAATGACAGTACCTTTTTTTTTAAAAGAATTTAATATTTCTAAGCCAGTATATATATCATTATAGTTATTGTAGCTTAAAGCTTTACCTTTGATCTTTCTTAGACCAATTTCTGAATTTAAAATATCATTAATATAAACAGAACTTTTTTGATGTGGATTTTCTCCATAACGTAACTCAGATATTTTATTTCCAAACATTGTTTTTTTTTCAGGAAATAAAATATTTAGTTTTTTATTAAACCAATTTGACAAAACAGAATCGTAATATGCTGTTAATCCAAAAGCCTTACAGGACATTTTTTCTCTAAATTTTATACCAGTAGAACCCTTATTTTTATTAAGTTCCTCAATTAAATACCTATAATCTTTTTTATCGGTTATAACTGTAACGTCTTTAAAATTTTTTGCTGCCGCTCTCACTAAAGTTGGGCCACCAATATCAATGTTTTCAATAATTGTTTGAAAATTCTTAGTTTTTTGAATTGTTTCCTGAAAAGGATAAAAATTAACAACAACTAAATCTATATATTTTAAATTACCTTTGCTCATTTCTCTTCTGTGCTTTTTGCTTGATCTTTTACTCAAAATTCCAGCATGAATTTTTGGATGAAGTGTTTTTACTCTGCCATCTAACATTTCTTTAAATTTCGTAAATTTTGAAACTTCGGTGCATTTGTAACCAAGTTTTTTAATTTCAGCAAAAGTTCCGCCTGAGCTAATAATATTTATATTAAACTTTCTAAGTATTTTTAATAATCTTTCTAATTCCCCTTTATCTGAAAGTGAGATTAAAGCATTTTTGATTCTACTCGACATTCTCTAGCTGGCCTTCTTTAACTTCCAATTTATATTAACGTCTCTGTCCATAGTTTTTCCATATATTACAATGCACTTATTACTTAACGCTTTATTTTTACCAAAAAAAAGACTTTTTTCTAAATCAATTGCCAATTCATCAGATGAAAATACCCAAGATTTATTGCCATTTGTTTGTAAAAGAATACTTTTTCCGCTCAGAGTTTTAATTGTATTTATGCCCGGGTAAAGATGAAATCTAATAGAAAATTTAACATCTGAATTGCCATGTTTTTTAATAAGATAATCACTTCCACCAATATCATTATTTTTTTTAGAAAAATTAATTTTTCGTTTATGAAGATATCCAAATTTTTCAAGATAGGCATTATGAGTTGCAGAAACTTCAATATTTATCTTATCTTCTTTTCTCTCTACATCGAAAATTTTGAAACTATTGCTTATTGTTGAACCATAAGCTTTATTTATTAAGTTACTTTTTTTAAATTTTACTACAGAGGTATCATCAATACAAAGTGTAGATTGGCCAGACGTAAATTTACTCAAGATTTGAATTTTGCTTGATATTTTTCTACCATAACCACAGTTTGTTATGATTTTATCCTTATCGCTGGAATATTCAAATGATAATGGCCCTGACTGATAGTCTTTTGAAACCCTATAGTTTGGAGGCTCACCAGAGTCAAAAAATAAAGTTGTTTTTTTATTTTTTATTATTTGTACTTGACCAACTGATTTAAGATTTTTCTTAAAACTATAATTAAGTTTTTCAAGATAGGTAAAGAAATTATCTAAACTTCTATCGGTACACCCATTAAACAAGGGAAGTTTTTTTGAAGGATTATTTAAGGAATTCAGACAAATTAAATTTTTTTCAATAATATCCTCTAAATATTCCGGCACTGCTTCCTGAGCGCTCTTAACCCACTCTTTGATAAGAATAAAGTACTGAACAAATGTCAATAGGTTCTCAAAATTTCTGTTAATCGGGAAACCATGATCATCAAAATTACTATCTATAAACTTCTTTAGTTCTTTTAAACCAAGCCTGTAATGAATATAATATTCCTTAAAAACTAAACCAGATAGTACTAATAAACTAATTGAAGATATTTTCTTATTTTCATCACTTATACTATTTATATTATTTTTAATAAAATTTATTTGTCTTATTATATTTTTATAAAAGGATTTGTTAAAATCTTTGTCACTAGTATTTAAAATTAAATCTGCATTAGAAATCCAGCTAATTATTCTGAGGCTTGTAAGTCTTTCGTCCCAAACACCTTTGGTATATTTACTATAACTGTTAATCCATTCTCTTATAATTTTTTGAATTGTTTCATTTTTATTTTTTCTATCAATTAAATTAAGCCATAAAAAATTATGTATATTCTCTCTCTCATTATTTTTAAAAAGATTAATTCTAAAATTTCTTACATCCTCATTTGAAATTTTTATTAATGTTTCATTATGATTTACGAAAGGAGATAGTAAATATGGATTGGGATTAAATAAAAAACTGGAAGGTATTTTTGTATTCAGTAATTTATTATAATAATTTGAACTAAAAAAAAATTCTTTTAATGATCTATTAAAAATTTTTTTAATAGCTAAAAAATAAATGTAGATACTATTTAATGTTATCATTAATTAGTTTTGTCGTAATAAGTCGATATTCTTTTTTAGATCCCCATTATTTTTTTTAAATATAGTGGAGCCAGATACAAGAACATTTGCACCAGCTTCTTTAGCAACCTTTGAATTCTCAAAATTAATACCTCCATCAATTTCAAGATCTAGATTTAAATTTTCTTTTTTAATTATCTCTTTTAATTCTTTTAGTTTCGGTAAAACCTCAGGCATAAACTTTTGACCAGCAAAACCTGGCTCAACACTCATAACTAAAACCAAATCAATTTGATGCAGATAATCTTTTATCAGATCAACTTTACTTTTAGGTTTAAGAGATATACCAACTTTTTTTTTAAACTTTTTAATTAAATCAATTGTTTTTTTTGTGTTTTTAGTTGCTTCTGGGTGGAAGGTGATTATATCTGCTCCTGCTTCTGCAAATTGCTTAATATAGTTGTCAACTGGCGAAATCATTAAATGAACATCAAAAACTTTTTTACTGAAACGTCTTATATTTTTAATAACTTCCGGCCCAATAGTAAGGTTTGGAACAAAATGACCATCCATAACATCTACATGAATATAGTCTGCACCTGCTTTTTCTAAAGCCTCTACTTCTTCCCCAATTTTACTAAAATCACACGATAGAATAGAGGGGGATATCTTGATTGAACTAGCCATACCTAATTATTTATAGTTTTAAATAACTATAAGTCAAAAAATATTTTAGTATTACTATGTATTATTAATATCTTCTGATTGTGGAATAATGTTTTTTTCTAACGATGTTGACATTTCCATTTTTACAGCCAAAAACCATACTAATAAAATACCCATTGCCCAAAAAATTGCCTGCCATACCCAAATTGAAGGCATACCAAAAGACCAACTTTCTACGTTAATGGGCTTGCCAAATAATTCATTTCCAATCATTAAACCGGGCCCAAATGAAAAAAATATCCATACTGTCAGTATAATCCACGCGCTTGGTTTTAAGCTTCTTCTAGTTAAGGAATAGTTCTTGTACTCACTTATAAACTCATGAATTCTTTTCTTCGTTTTAGTTTCTTTTAGTTCTTGAGTTATAAAAGATATGATCGTTGCTCCAATGATGTTAAAAATCAAACCCCAGGCAGCAGAATGAATTGTAAGAGGCCATTTATTCCAAGGAACTATTTGTCCAAATAAATTTTGTCCAATGCCATCTGTGAAAATTACTGCAGTAATTCCTAAAACAATTCCAAAGGCCACACCTTGTTTTGTAAACCATGAGAAATAACATACTGCCACCAAAGGCACAAACATTTGGCATGCAATCGCTAATGAAAAGCTAGCTAGATCAAAAATATTTTTTCCTACTAAAAGTGATAAAATAAGAGAAATTATAAAAATCAACATTATCATAATCCTAGATGAAAAAATTTCCATCTTGTTAGTCAGGTTGTTAGCAAAGAATTTTTTAATAACATCTCTCGTAACAATTGCACTAGAAGTTAAAATTAAACTAGCCATTGATTGTATAGCAGCAATTGCACAGATACCTAAAATACCAAAAAAAATGAAAGAATATTCTCCAACAAGATTAATAATATTCGGAACAAGAGACATAAAATTACTAGGATAAATATCAGGCGGTAAAATATTTGAAACATTATTACCACTTTCATTTATAAAGTTATTTGCACCTAATAACGCTGAACCCATTCCGATACCCGTCACAAAGAAAATTAATAAAAAACCAATTAAGAAACCTGAAAACCAAATTTGTTGAGTTGCAAAATATCCAGGATCCTTACTTGCATAAGTTATCATAGAAACATTTGGAGCTAACTGAATCCCGCTCAAAGCTAAGACAAAGGTAAGTATCATGGAAGTTGTCCAGATTCCGTTATAAGGAAGTTCATCATTCAATAAATTTACAGTTTTAATTGTTCCTGGTATTGAAAGAAAAGAATTATAATTTTCCTTAATATTAAATAAATTCTCTTTTATATTTGCTATTCTTGATAAGCTTTCGTTAAGCAGGCTCCAACCTCCTACCAAGTCATATACAATAAATCCAATACAAAAAATTCCAAAAACTATTAAAAGAAATTGAATAGAGTCTATAATAATCAATGATCTTATTCCTCCAGTACTTAAATAAACACAAATCACCGCCCCTATTAAAATTGAGCCAGAACCTTTACCCAAAATATCGTCGGATATTACATTTAAAAGCAACCCTCCAAAAGATAGCTGCATAGCTATAAAAGGAATTGAAAAACCTAGAGTAATTACAACAATTAATATTCTTATAATATTACTTTTAAAGTAATCAGAAACCATTTCTGAGGGTGTTAAATACCCATACTTTTTTGAAAGCAGCCATTGTCTCTTAGAAAAAATTACCCCCACAAGTGGAATGGTTATTACAAAAAGAGATGTAACCGAAAATGGTAACCCATTTAAAAAAATTAGACTTGGTTGAAAAAAAAATATTAATCCGGAAAATACCACACTTGTAATTAATGCAAAATAAGCCCAACTCGGAAGCTGTCTGCTAAAAATAAAAAATTCGACTGGAGTTATAATCTTTTTTTGATTTCTAAAACCAGTATATAAACAAAAAAACCAAAATAGCGTTATAAATGTTATTAATGTATAAAGTTTTCCACTCATTCTAAATTATTTATTAAATAGCCGATAAATTTCTTTCGCAATATCACTTTCTAAAGGGAATGAAAGCATACCCATTACATCATATCCCAGCATGTAAGGCATAGCATAGAAACGAAACATATAAAAAAACCAAGCGACATATAAAGGAATGAAAAGCGGAATAATGAAACTCGGAGTAATAAATCTAAATACTTTTAATATTGGATTTGTTAATTTCACAAAAGCCTTCATAAAAAAGAAATTTGAGTCTTCTCTTTGAAAAATATTCATTGCGGATCTTCCTATTAAAGTCCACATTATAATTCCTAATACGTAATCTAAAATTAATACCCAAATTGGCATTGACTAAACTAGCATGGGAAATTGATTGCTAAAAGCAAAAAAAAAGGGGCGAATAAATCGCCCCTTTCATAAATAAAATAATTATTTAGTGTTGTTTTCCAAGAATAGCTCTTCCGCTAGGTATTCTAACGTCATCAACCATCTTCTGAATGGAACTACTAGGTTCTTTAGTCATTAAGCTTACTACAACCATTGCAACTAAGCTTACTGATGCTCCTATAATACCAAATCTTAAGTGGTCAATTCCAAGCCATGGAGTATTTGCCATAAACTTAGGTCCAACATAAATTAGATATGCCGTACCAGAGATTAGACCTCCAAGTATTCCCGCAACCGCACCTTCTTTAGTAGCTCTCTTCCACCATACACCAAGTACAAGTGGGAAGAATAAGCCTGACATCGCAAAGTCGAATGCCCAAGCTACTGCTCCCAGAATGCTTGTTAATCTCATTGAAGAGATGTAAGCAGCGGCAGCACCAATCACTACTAGAAGTACACGAGCTACGATTAGCCTTTTCTTAACGTCAGCTTTCGGATCGATTATTTTGTAGTAGATATCATGTGATAAACAGTTTGATATCGCTAAAACTAATCCATCGGCAGTTGACATGGCAGCAGCCATACCACCTGCAGCAACTAATCCAGAAATAACGTAAGGTAAACCAGCAACTTCAGGAGTCGCTAATACTACTACGTCACCTCTCATAAACCATTCGTTCAACTGTAATATTCCATCACCGTTGAAGTCAGCAATAAACACTTGTTTTACTGCAGACCAGTTTTGAACCCATGGTATACTCTGCACTTCTGCAATTGATTTTCCAATAATCGCAGTAGGTAAGTTTGGATCCATTAACTGTAGTTTAGATAGTGTTGCTAGCATTGGCGCAGAGAAATAAAGCAAGAATATAAAGAACAGTGACCAAGCCACTGATTTTCTCGCTGATTTAACAGAAGGAGTTGTAAAGTATCTCATTAAAATATGAGGTAACGATGCAGTTCCCACCATCATACAAATCGCAAGCGATAAGTATTTCCATACAGCCATTCCGCCAGCAGGTACAGCAGAGTGAGGATTAGAAATATATTTCAATCCACCTGGTACACCAGCGGCTTTAATGTCTGCAGCGCTATTTTTTAATAGGCCAGCCGAAGCTTCAAGCTCCGCTAAACGTTGTACTTCATCACCAAGCATAAAGTGTGGGAAAGGATTACCTAATTTACTTCCCATCCAAAATACTGGAATCAAGTATGCTGTTATAAGTACGATGTACTGGGCTACTTGTGTCCAAGTAACAGCTCTCATACCACCTAACATTGAACACATTAAAATACTAATTAGACCAACCCAAACTCCAAGTTCAAATGGAATTTGTAAAGCTCTTGATGCAATTGTTCCAGTCGCATTAATTTGTGCCGTCACGTAAGTGAATGAAGCTAATACTAAAACTAAAGTTGCGCAAAATCTTGGAAGATTTCCGCCGTATCTAGTTCCAATAAAGTCCGGTACAGTATAACAACCAAATTTTCTTAAATATGGTGCTAACAGAGTAGATACTAATACGTATCCACCAGTCCATCCAACTAAGAATGCCATGTAAGTATAGCCACCAAAATAAATACCACCAGCCATCGCAACAAACGATGCACCTGACATCCAGTCAGCTGCCGTCGCCATTCCGTTAAATACTGTTGGTACTTGTCTTCCCGCTACGTAGTAAGCGTCAACTTGAATAGTTCTAGATAAGTAACCGATCAGTGCGTATATTACCACTGTAAAGGCTACAAACATAATTCCTATGCTTGCTGCGCTAACACCTGCAGATTCTAGTACTGCCATCAATAAGATGAATACTAAGAAACCTCCGGTGTATAGACCGTAGATCTTAGGAAGGTTTTGTATAAAACCACCTTTAAACATTAGTCATCCTCCTTTTCGCCACCATATCCGTGTTCGTCGTCGATTTTCTCCTGTTTGTTAGCAAACCAAAAGATTAAAACTACGAAAGCAGCAAGAGATCCTTGTGCCGACATATAATAAGCTAATGGATAACCAAGAAACGATCCCTGATTTACCGACTCGCCGAACATAAATATTACTATTGAGAAAAAGAACCAAATAGCCAATGTTACAAACATATGGTTTTTGGTCTTTTGCCAATGTGCTTCTTTGTTTGACATGTCTTTCCTCCCTTTAATTTGTTAAGAGTTTTGGGGAAGCATACCCAAATCAACGTCAATTAAAAGTCAAAAAATCTCTTGAAATTGCAAAATACCACCCTTTTAATGGGTAAAATAGTTTGATAAATAGTAAATACAACGTGAAATTGAATCTAAAAGATATACAAAAATACATATTTCCTCTGAAGCGTCTCTTCACGAAATACCGTCCAATA
Source organism: uncultured Pelagibacteraceae bacterium (assembly GCA_902519465.1). Lineage (GTDB taxonomy): Bacteria > Pseudomonadota > Alphaproteobacteria > Pelagibacterales > Pelagibacteraceae > Anoxypelagibacter. Next base: position 39,527 of record CABYJW010000001.1, on the reverse strand, counting down.
AGATCTGTTGATCAAGTAAAAAATTTTATTCAAGAACAATCGGCGCAAGTTAGCCAAATGACTTTGTATGGATATCTCAAAACAAGAATGGGAGCAAAACATGTAATTATGTTTGAGAATAAAGATTTTTTAAACTCTATAAATATTGCTAAATGGCATATTTATGCAGCCTCTTTGATTGATAGCACTTTTTTTTGCTTCTCTTTTTTGTATAAAGAAAAAAAAATTACTAAAACAGAAGATGCAAACAAAGTTTTCTTTGAAATTTTAAATACAGAAAAAGCAAATGGCATGATTTCAGACGCATACGAAAATGCAACGAGAGAATTTAACTCAAGATACTCAAATATTGATTGGTTAAATTATTATAACTCGAAACCTTTTGAATTTAGTTGTAACGAACTTTACAATTGGTCTCCTATTGCAGATGAATTGAAAAAATTAGATAAAAAAATTGTAATTAACTCTATGTTTTTAAAATGGAACAACGTTCAAAACGAGTTCAAAAGATTAACTAATAAATTTAATAATAGCTAAAAAATTATTTATTCTTTCTATTCTCGACCAATGAATCTACCACAGAAGGGTCAGCCAAAGTTGTTGTATCTCCTAAATCATGATGTTCATTGGCTGCGATTTTTCTTAAAATTCTTCTCATAATTTTTCCCGACCTTGTTTTTGGTAGTCCTGGAGAAAATTGTATATGATCTGGTGTTGCTATTGGACCAATTTGTTTTCGAACCCATAACTTGAGTTCTCTTTCCAAATCTCCATCAGGGTTTTCACCAGCATTAAGAGTAACATAACAATAAAGCCCATTTCCTTTTATATCGTGAGGGTAACCAACAACAGCAGCTTCAGCAACTTTTGTATGAGCAACAAATGCACTTTCAATTTCTGCAGTGCCTAGATTGTGTCCCGAAACAATAATTACATCGTCTACTCTTCCTGTTATCCAATAGTATCCATCTTTATCTCGTCTACATCCATCACCAGTAAAATATTTACCATCAAATTGTGAAAAATATGTTTTTATAAATCTTTCATGGTCTCCATAAACTGTTCTCATTTGACCTGGCCAAGATTGAAGCATGCAAAGTCTACCTTTGCCTGCCCCTTTTATTACTTTTCCATTTTCATCTACTATAGCTGGCTTGATTCCATAAAAAGGTTTTGTAGCGGACCCTGGTTTCAAATTAATTGCTCCAGGTTGAGGTGAAATTAATATTCCGCCAGTTTCAGTTTGCCACCACGTGTCAACGATTGGGCACTTAGAATCTCCAACAACTTTGTAATACCACATCCATGCTTCTGGATTTATTGGTTCACCAACAGTACCAAGTAATTTTAAAGTTTTTCTGCTAGTTTTTTTAACAGGAGCATTACCTTCTCGCATCAGCGCTCGAATTGCTGTGGGAGCTGTATAAAAAATATTTACTTTATATTTGTCTATTATCTGCCACCATCTCGAACTATCAGGGTAAGTAGGAATCCCTTCAAACATAATAGTTGTTGCTCCATTTGAAAGTGGACCATAAATAATATAACTATGTCCAGTTACCCAACCAATATCTGCACTACAAAAATAAATATCTTTTGGCTTGTAATCAAATATATACTGATGTGTCATGGATGCATAGACCATGTAGCCACCCGTAGTATGCAAAACTCCTTTAGGCTTTCCAGTTGAACCTGAGGTGTAGAGTATAAACATTGGATCTTCAGCATTCATTTCCTCCGGAGGACATTTGTCAGAAACATTTTTAATCATCTCATCATAAGATATATCTCGTTCGTTATCCCAATTAACCTCATTACCTGTTCTTTTAACAACCACACATTTTTTAACGTTAGGACATTGCATCATTGCTTCATCTGCGATTTTTTTAAGCGGGATTATCTTTCCACCTCTTACACCTTCATCCGCAGTTATAACGTAGTCAGACTCACAGTCATTTATTCTTGTTGCTATTGAGTCAGGAGAAAAACCTCCAAAGATTATTGAATGTATAGCTCCAATTCTCGTACAGGCCAACATTGTGTAAGCTAATTCTGGAATCATAGTAAGATAAATCGTAACTCTATCTCCTTTTTGTATCCCTAAACTTCTTAGGCCATTTGCAGCTTTACAAACATTTTTGTGAAGTTCCTTGTAAGATATTTTTTTTGAATCGCTCGGGTCGTCCCCCACCCAAATTATTGCAGTCTTATTGCTTTTCTTTTCTAAATGTCTATCAATGCAATTGGCTGAAGCATTTAGGGTTCCATCATAATACCATTTAATATGAACATCATCCTTACTGTACTTGACATCCTTTATCTTTGTGTAAGGTTTAATCCAATTAATTCTTTTTCCCTCTTTTGCCCAAAAATCTTCATTATTCTTGATAGATAAATTATATTTTTTTTCGTATTGAGATTTGTTGACGTAGGCTTGATTAGACCATTTTTCTGGAACTTTAAAAACTAAATTTCCATCAATATCTTTTGTTTCTTTAGAAAGTTTTTTCCTAGATATTTTTTTTCTTTTTTTAGTTAATTTTTTTTTTCTTAAAGATTTTTTGCCTTTTTTTTTGTGCTTTTTCTTTTTACTTCTTTTTGCCATTTTTATTCCATTTATGAAATTAAAAATTTATCTTACCCATCTTGTATATAATTTTCCAGCTTTTATAGTCTATGGGCATCACAGATAATCTACTCTGTTTTATTAGGGGTAGGTGAGAAATATCCTTATTTTTTTTAATTTTTTCGAGGGAAATTGGATAATTGAATTTTTCAACAAACCTGACTTGAACAGCAACGAACCTTTTCTTTTTATCAGTTTTATCAATAAATGCGTCTTTAATAACCTTAACAGTCCCCACAATCTCTTTACCAATGTTTGAGTGATAAAAAAAACACAGATCTCCAAATTTCATTTTTTTTAAATTATTTGCTGCTTGATAATTCCTAACACCATCCCAAGCTACACCCTTTAAGCCAGCTTTTTTTTGGTGATCAATTGACCAAACATTAGGTTCAGATTTAAGCAACCAATATTGCATTAAAGTTTAATACCAGGCCCTTTAAGGAAAGGAGCGTTCTTGTCTAGAGGCCATCTTGATTTAACAATCAAATTTTCTTTATCAAACAATTTTTTTTTAAATCTTTGTATTCCAGCCCAGGCAATCATTGCTGCATTATCACCACAAAATTCTTTTGATGGAAAAATACATTTAAAATTCATTTTTTTGGATATTTTTTTTAAATTTTTTCTTATACTTTCATTCGCCGCAACACCTCCAACTATAACAAATGCTTTAGAAGTTTTACTAGAAATTTCTTTATTAAATTCTCTCATTGCAATTTCAGTTTTTTTTACCAGAATTTTATTTATCGTTTCTTGAAAAGATGCTGCTAAGTTGTATTTATCCTGAATTGATTTTATATTTTTTGATTTTCTTAAAACATCAGTTTTAAGACCCGCTAAAGATAAATTACAACCACCTCTGTTTATAATCGGAAGTGGGAGTTCGTAGCTATCTTTGTCTCCTCTTTTTGCAAATTTTTCTACACTCGGTCCACCAGGATAACCCAAATCTAAAATTTTAGAAGTTTTATCAAATGCTTCTCCCACAGCATCATCTATAGTTGTTCCAATTTGTTTATAATCATTTAATCCTTTAGCAATTAAAAATTGGGAGTGCCCGCCTGAAACTAATAAAACTAAATAAGGAAAAGAAATTTTATTCTCGATTCCAGGACTTAAAACATGTCCCTCTAAATGATTTATAGGAAAAAATTTTTTCCCTGCTGCAGCAGAGATACTCTTTCCGATGCTAAAACCAATATTTAAACAAACAACTAAACCAGGCCCTCTTGTAGCTGCTATACCATCAAAATCTTTTATTTTCTTTTTGCTTTTATAAATTGCCTCTTGAATTATTAACTCAATATTTTCAACATGCGCTCTAGCTGCGATTTCAGGAACTATTCCTCCAAATTTTTTATGTTCTTTTATTTGGCTGGAAACTATATTTGATAAAACCAAGGCAGTACCATCAGTATTTTCCTGCACAACCGATGCAGCAGTTTCGTCACAGCTGGTTTCAATTCCCAAAAAAGTAAGTTTTTTTTTCATTAATTAGATATTATAAAATATAAATCTATATATATAAATGAGTAATAAAATAATTTTAGGATCTAGAGGAAGCAAACTTTCCATAGCTTATGCAAATAAGGTTCTTAGTTTATTATCAAATATTAAGCCAGCTCTGGATAAAGAAGTAATCTTAAAGACCATAAAAACATCCGGAGATTTATTTGATAAAAAAAAAATATCAGAAATCGGAGGTAAAAATTTATTTTGCAAAGAAATAGAGGATAAATTAATTTCCAAAGAAATTGATATCGCAGTGCATTCTTTGAAGGATTTGGACTCAGTCGAAACAGAGGGTCTTGTTATTCAAGCATATTTAAAAAGAAATGATCCACGGGATACTTTAGTTTCCTCAAAATTTAAAAAATTATCGGAATTAAAAGGCCAGAAAATTGGATCAAGTTCAAGAAGAAGAGGGCTTCAATTAAAACAATTCAATAGAAATATTAAGGTCGAAAGCATACGAGGAAATGTAGATACCAGAATTAAAAAAATTGAAAATGGAGAATACGATGGAGCTGTTTTAGCTTTAGCAGGTCTAAAAGTATTAAATCTCGAAAAATATGCTAAAGAAATATTTTCATTAAAGGATTTTCTACCTACAGCAGGACAAGGAATAGTCGCAGTTCAATGCAGAGCTCAAGATGATCACATAAAAAAAATTCTAAAAGAAATAAATCATAAAGAAACGGAGACATGTGCATTGGCAGAAAGAAGTTTTTTAAAAACATTAGGTGGCGACTGTGATACTGCAGTTGGGTGTAATGCAGTTCTTAATAAAAAAGATATAGAATTAAAAGCTCAGTTATTTTCTGATGATGGTACCAAGGTTTATAATATAACAAAAATTGGAAAAGAAAATAAGCCAGAGCTATTAGGCAAAATTGCTGGTGAAGAAATTCTAAAACAGTCAGGAAAAAACTTTATAAAAAAAAGATGAATATAATTTTTACAAGACCATTAATAGATGCGGAGGATCTAATGAGCAACTTTTTGTCATCAGACAATAAAATTATTCATATGCCTACTTTAAGCATCAAATCATCAAATATGAAACCACTTAACACAAAAGATTATGATGGGCTTATATTTACAAGTGCAAATGCGGTAAGATTTTTAAAAACAGAAAATGAAGATAAAAGTATTAAATGTTTTTGTGTAGGCAACCTAACAGAGAGGTCTTTGAGGCTAAAAGGTTTTAATAATACTGTTGCAGCCTCTGGAACCGTAAATGCACTAAAAAATTTGATTATTAATTTTGAAAATAAAGCAAAAAAGTTAGCTTATTTATGTGGAGATATAACCTCTATTGATTTGGATTTTGAGCTTAAAAAAAGTGGTTTTAAAGTGAATAAAATCGTTAATTATAACTCAACCAAAATTACAGATATAAATATGGAAAGTTTAGAGTTAATTAAAAAATATCCTCCAAATATTGCTCTTATTTACTCAAATAGAAGCGCAGAAAGTTTCGATGAAATTATAAAAAAATACTCCCTTGCAGAATTAATGACACAATGCACAGTTATGTGTATAAGTAAAAAAATTGAAATTTTTTTAAAATCAAAAGGTTGGAAAACGGTAGTTTTTAATCCTGGCGAGGAGTTTAATAAAATAGATCAAATTAAAAATGGATAAAATAGAACAATTTATAAGTTTATTTCTAGAAGTTTGGAGAAATGGAATTTCCGGTATTAATATTTCTGAAATTATTATTGCACTTTTTATATTTCTTTTATTTCTTTTATTAAGGGGTTTGTTTGCAAAATTTTTTATCAAAAGGCTTGAAAAATATGTTTCCAAAACCTCAAATCGTTTTGATAACTCTTTAGTTGAGTCATTAAAGGGACCACTCAAATTCTTTCCAATTGTAATTGGTTTTTTCATATCTACTAGCTATGTATCTTTTGGATCTGGCACAGAAAGTTTTATAGATAATGCTAATAGGACATTAATCACAATATTAATATTTTGGTCACTACATCAAATAATCGGTCCTATTTCTGTTTTGATTAAAACTGTAGAAGATCTTTTGTCAAAAGACTTATTAAATTGGATTATAAAAGCATTCAAAATTTTAATTTTAATCTTAGGTGCAGCTGCCGTTTTAGAGCTTTGGGGAATTAAGATTGGCCCAATTATTGCTGGTTTAGGTTTATTCGGTGTAGCAGTTGCATTAGGAGCCCAGGACTTATTTAAGAATTTAATATCAGGTATTTTAGTTTTGGTTGAAAAAAGATTTAAAGTTGGAGACTGGATAATAGTAGAAGATATAATTGAAGGAATAGTCGAACGTATTGGCTTTAGATCAACAGTTGTAAGAAAATTTGACAAATCGGTTGCTGTTATTCCAAATTTTCAATTTGCGGAAAATGCAGTCATAAATGTAAGTGAAACAACCAATTGGAGGATTAGTTGGATTATTACTTTACAGTACGACACTACAATTGAGCAATTAAAAAAAATTCGTGATGAAATAGATAAATACATAACTACCTCTAAAGAATATAAAATTAGCGATAATACAATGCACGCAGTCAGAATTGATAAATTTTCTGACAGCTCTATAGACATGTACGTCAGATGTTTTACTAATACTAATAAATGGTCAGAATGGCTTAAAGTAAAAGAAAGACTCGCAATTGCTATTAAGGAAATAGTAGAAAAAAATAAAGCCTCATTTGCCTTTCCAAGCCAATCTATTTATGTGGAGAAAAAATAATGAAGTCTATTTTAATTTTATTAGATAGCGTAATAAGTATCTATATTTGGATTTTAATTATAAATGCTATTCTTAGTTGGTTGATCGCTTTCAGTGTTTTAAATACATCAAACCGTCTAGTTTATTCTTTATTAGATATTAGTTATAAATTAACAGATCCTCTTTTAAGACCTATAAGAAATTTTTTACCTAATCTTGGAAGTGTAGATATTTCTCCAGTAGTTTTAATTCTACTTTTAATGTTTGGAAGAAATTTAATTTTTGAATTTTTAGCACCTTCTATGTTTTAAATATGATAATTGATGGAAAAAAAATAGCTGAGGAACTAAGAGAAGAATTAAAAAAAAAAATTATTGAATTCAAAGCAACCTATAAATCTGTTCCAGGTCTCACAGTTATTTTAATAGGAGAAGATCCTGCGAGTAAAATTTATGTTAAAAATAAAGAGAAATATGCTAAGGATGTTGGAATTAATTCAGAAGTCATAAAATACCCAGATAGCGTTGATGAAAAAACAGTTTTAGACAAAATTTCAAATCTAAATAAGGATAAAAAAATTTCAGGTATTTTAGTACAGCTACCTTTGCCAAAGCATATAAATAAAAAAAAAATTATTGATGCCATTCTTCCTAATAAGGATGTAGATGGTTTCCATCCAGTAAATGTTGGAAATTTATCTTCAGGTTATGAAAGCAAAGTTCCTTGCACTCCTTTAGGCTGTTACTTACTTTTACGAAAAGTAGAAAAAGATTTAAAAGGTAAACATGCAGTTATTTTAGGAAGATCAAATTTAAATGGAAAACCAATGGCACAACTTTTGTTAAAAGAAAATTGTACTGTAACAATTACACACTCTAAAACTAAAGATTTAAAAAATGAGTGCAAAAGAGCGGATATTATTATAGCTGCAGTTGGACAACCAAAGTTAGTTAAAGGCGACTGGGTAAAAAAAGGCGCAATTGTCATTGATGTCGGAATAAACAAAACTGCAAACGGCTTAGAAGGCGATGTAGATTTTAAGGAGGTTTCAAAAGTTGCAAAAGCAATAACACCTGTTCCTGGAGGTGTAGGACCAATGACAATCGCTTGCTTATTAAGTAATACAATTGAGTGCTTCAAAACAGCTAATTCTTAAAAAACAGTAATTTATATAATTTATTTTAATGAAATTATTTTTAATTCTAGGAAATCAACTATTTAATCCAAAGTATCTTAATAAATTTTCAGATCATACTTTTTATATGGCTGAAGATTTAGGTTTATGTACTTTTCAAAAGCATCACAAACTTAAGATATTACTTTTTCTTTCTTCGATGCGTTCTTTTAAAGATGAAATAAAATCTAAAAAATTTAGTATAATTTATAAGGACTGCAATAAAGACTTTAATCTTTCCTACGAGAAAAAATTAGAGAGAACGATAAAAGATAAAAAAATTAATGAAATAAGTTTTTTTGAAATAGAAGATATTTTTTTTGAAAAAAGAATTAAAAAATTTTTTAAGAGAAAGAATATAAAATTTAATGAAATTAAATCACCTATGTTTATAACTTCGAGGTCGGAATTCAAAAAATATCTTGAAGGCACCAAGAAACCATTTATGGCCAATTTTTATAAAATTAATAGGTCTAAAACAAATATTTTGATGAATAAAAACGGAACCCCAAAGGGAGGCAAATGGAGCTTTGACGAAGATAACAGAAAAAAGTTACCTGATAAAATTGATATACCAAAAAATCTAAAATTTCAAAATACATCTCACACGGAAGATCTAAAAAACTTCATTGAAGTAAATTTTAAAAATCACCCGGGGTCTACTAATAATTTTTGGTTTCCAACCACAAGGGATCAAACTCAAAAATTATTTGATCAATTTCTCAAAAACAAAATAGACTTATTTGGGGATTATGAGGATGCTGTAAGTAAAAAATCCAATATTTTATTTCATAGCGCGTTGAGTCCTTTAATAAACATTGGACTAATTACTCCTGGAGAAATTTTAGAAAAGGTTAAAAAGGTAGAAAATAAAGTAAGAATTAATTCTTTAGAAGGTTACGTTAGACAAGTAATTGGTTGGAGAGAATTTATGAGAGGAATATACCAAAATTATGATAAACGTCTTGATGGTACTAATTTCTTCAATCATAAAAATAAAATGAAAGCATCTTGGTATAATGGAACAACGGGGCTTGATCCATTAGATCATTCAATAAAAAATGCATTAAATTTTGGATGGTCACATCACATAGAAAGATTGATGATTTTGGCGAACATAATGAATCTTTGCCAGATTAATCCAAAGCAAGTTTATAAATGGTTCATGGAAATGTTCGTTGATTCTTCTGACTGGGTAATGGCTCCAAATGTTTATGGCATGGGACTTTTTAGTGATGGAGGAATATTTGCAACAAAACCATATATTTGTGGGTCAGCTTATTTTTTAAAAATGATGGATTTTAAAAAAGGAGAATGGTGCAATGTAATGGATGGTCTTTATTGGAATTTTATAAATAAAAATAGGAAATTTTTTTTAAAAAATCCAAGACTTTCAATGATGGTCAGAATTTTTGATAAAATGAAACCAGATAGAAAAAAATTGATCCTAAGGTCAGCAGACAAGTTTATAAAACAAAATACCATTTAATGATCAAAAAAAAAGATCTACCATTTAAAACCTGCAAAGTGTGCAAAAGACCATTTTCATGGAGAAAAAAATGGAGGTTAAATTGGAAAAACGTTAAATATTGTTCAAAAAAATGTTCTAAATTTAGGACAGTCTAAAGTCAGCAATTATCTTTGGTATATTTGATTTAAAATTAAAATATCCTTTATTAGAGAACTTCCAACAAAAAATATCCCTATCATCTTTTAAAAAATTAATTTTTAAGTCATATTTTTTTCTTAAATTATTCAAAAAAGATTTATTTTCTCCAACAGATGGATAAATAATTTCAAAATCTTTTTTTTCGCTAAATAAATCAAGGAAATTGGAGTCTGATATAAACTTAATATCTTTTGGAATAGCTTCAATTGTGTTTTCAATCAATTTCTTTTTGAATTCTAATACTTTCCCATCAAGTTTGATTTTTCTATGTTCATTATCTAACAATATACTATAAATATTTTGATACTTATTTAGATTAAATTTTTCGAGATTTAAATCGTTTTCAAAAAAAATCAGATTTTTTGATGATAAGTTATTATTAGTATTTTCAATTTGATTTAAATTATATTCACGTTTATCAACTAATGAAACTGCATTATCAGATAACTTAATTTTCTTATATCTGTTGTTAGTAAATTTTTCTATATTCCAAGATTGAGCTACATAATTTTTGCCTTTGGTTTGAATTCCTGCAACCCATCTCCAACTTAAAGTATTTGAAGCCGCATCACCATCATAAAGATGTTTTAAAAAAAACTCTGCACCTTTTTGCCAAGGTAGTTTCAAAGTGAAAATCCAGATACTGGCAAACCACATTCGTGTATGGTTATGAAGATAATTGAATTCTTTTAATTCTTTTACCCAATCGTTAAAACAATCAATTTCTGTTTCCCCATTTTTGGCTTGATCAAGTTTTTCGTCATCTTCTATTATTTTTAAGTCCTCTACAAAATCTATCCATACCTTTGGTCTTAATTCGAGCCATCCCTTCCAATAAACACGCCAAAATACTTCTTGGATATACTTTTCTACTTTTTGGTAAGGATATTTTTTTAGAACTATTTTTACCGTCTCATACTCATCTATCAATCTGTGGGTTATATAAGGAGATAAGCATGAAACGTTTTCTCTTTTTTTGGGTCCAAAATCAAAATTTCTTTTAAAATTATAGTTTGCAATTTCATTTTCTATGAAATGATTTAATTTACTCAATGCGCCATGTCTGGTAGTTTCAAATTTCATACTTATTTTTTTTATTTAATACTTTAAATTGTTGTTTGATATTATTAATTTGGACACATGTACAAAACGCTTTTATCAATTTTTACAATACTTTTTCTCAGTATTTCAGAAGTTGCTGCTAATGAAAATATTATTAAAACCTTAAAAGAAGGCGGAAATATTATTTTTATAAGACATGCAATAGCACCTGGAAGTGGTGATCCAGAAAATTTTGATCTAAATGATTGCAATACTCAGAGAAATCTAAGCGATCAAGGCATTAAACAGTCTCAAAGATTAGGCTTATTTTTTTTAAAAAACAAAATTCCTATTGATGAAGTTTTATCAAGCGAGTGGTGTCGATGTAAAGAAACAGCAAAATATGCATTTAAAAATTACAAAACTTTTAACGCCCTAAATTCCTTTTTTTCACACAAGTTTCAAAAAAACAAAAACACACAAATGAGAGATTTACGGGTATATTTAAAATCTTGGAGAAGTAACAAAAATTTAATTTTAGTTACGCACTATGTTACTATTTTGGAAATTATAGATAAATCTTCATCTTCTGGAGAAATATTAATTACTGACTCAAAATTAAATTTATTAGGCACTATTACTGATTATTAAGAATGTTTGTCACACTCATATTTAAAATTTTTTAGGATATATAATTATTATGTGCCCAATTTGTTGGATATCAGGTTTTATTGCAGCTATTTTTGGTGGATCATTAATAGCAGTAATTAATCATCCCATATCATGGATATTAAGTATATTATTGATTGCTTATGCAGCTTATAAATTTTATGAAGCAAAAAAAAAGGGAAATAAAATGAGTGATGAAACAAAAGCTAGAAATAGACGTACAATTTTTAGATTCTTACAAGGAGTTGTTCTTGGATCTTTAGTTACTGCAATAGTTTTTTATAGCTTAACTTATAAAGAACATGAAAGAATGCACGACTTACTTGAGAAACACGGAATTGAAAAACACGAACACTAAATAAAAATTTTATCCAACGTTAGATCTTCCACCATCAACACCAATAATTTGTCCTGTAATCCAAGAGCTTTCGTCAGATAATAAAAATTTTGCTAAGGCAGCTGAGTCGTTTCCTTCACCAACTCTTTTAAGAGGATGTTGTTTTGCTATTCCTTCTGCTATTTTTGGGTTGCTTAAAATTTTTCCAGCCATTTTAGACTTACTTAGACTTGGAGCAATACAATTAACTCTAACATTAGGCGCTAGTTCTGCAGCAAGTGAAACTGTAAGACCTTCTAGAGATGCTTTTACTGGAGATATTATGCTGTGGTTGGGAAATCCTTGTTTTACTGCTACGGTTGAAAAAAGAACAACTGAAGATTTATTTTTTTTTAAGTTGTCTTTAAATTTTTTAACAATTTCAACTATCGGAAAAAGATTTAATTCAAAACTTTTTAAATAATCTTTTTTTGAAACTAAATTAAGAGGTTTTAAATCAATCGAACCAACGCAGTAAGCAACACCTGAAATTTCTGAACCACCTAAATCTTTGTCAATTGTCTCTATAAAATTTGGATCAGTTACATCTGCTATACTATAACTAAATCCTGTTTGATCTTTTAGATTAGAAATTTCACCTTCATTTTTTCCAATTAAATGAGCATCCATAGAGGAGTCTTTTACTAATTTTGCCAAAGAACTACCAACTGATCCAGTTGCACCAAATATTAAAATTTTTTTTGTCATAAATTAGCTTTTTCTTGAAACTTGTAATTTTCTGGCAATCGAGAAGCTAAGAAAAGTTAGATAAGTACCTGTTATAAAAAGACCATTCGCCAAGATCATTGTTACATGGCTAATTTCAAAATACGAAAATAGCAAATATGCAAATCCAATCATAAGATCCCAAACTCCAAATAACAAAATATATAGTGGCCATCTGGTATTTTGATTTAAAGATTTAAAGTCCATTATACGTCTTTTGATGTAATCAGTACTTATAGCTATTAAAAATAATGGAATAATAAAAAAGAAAACCCACAGGTAAATGGCAATTGTAAAGTTTTGTTCCACCCAAACCTTAGGAAAAAGGTTTGTTTCATGTAAAAACGTCCAGAAAATTAAATAACCAAATAAATAATAAGATACTATTGCAAAAAGTTGTTTCATTTTATTAAGCTTCTTCGCCAGGATTTTTTTTATCCATACCTAGTTTCTTGCTATATCTTAATGTTAAGAAGAATACTGCTAAAGCTAGCAGAAGTATCGCGCCACCTTGATAAATTAAATTTATCGATGCGCTGTCTTTATCTTGTAAAATTATAAGTCTAGCTAGTGCGGTAATTGCAATTAGCACAGGATATGTAATTCTAATTGTTTTACTAGCCCAAAAAACTCCAATCATTCCGATTACCTCAATATAAATAAACATCAAAAGAAGATCCGCTAAAGTGACTCGCTTAATTTTATACATTTCATTTATTTCAAAACCAAATGCAAGGACGGTTCCCACAAGAATAAATATTACACCTACCAACTGAATGTTTCTTATGACTGAGTTCAATTTCATTAATATTTTTATATATACAAATTTTTTTTAAGACCTAAGCTTTCTTGCCGCACCCAATATAAATCTCTCAACTTTTGACTTCTTAAAACTTTTATTTTCCTCAAAAGACACTTTATTAATAGAATATGCTTTGCTTTTACTCTGCCTTGATAAAATTGTAATGTTACCTTTATATAACTTTAGTTTAACACTTCCATTTACTTTATTTTTCTTAACATCAATTTTTTTTTGTAATTTAAGTCTAGATTTTGAAAACCAAAAACCATTATAAATAAGCTCTGCATACTTTGGCATTATCTCATCTTTTTGATGCATTGTTTTTTTATCTAGAGAAATGGACTCAATTGCTCTGTGAGCAATCATTAAAAGTGTTCCGCCAGGAGTTTCATAAACTCCTCTTGATTTAATTCCTATAAATCTATTTTCAACTAGATCTACTCTTCCAATTCCATTTTTACCAGCAACCAAATTTAATTTTTGTAAAAGCTTTTCTGGAGATAGTTTTTTATTATTTATAGATACTGGATCACCTTTTTTAAATCCTATAGTAATAAAACATGCTTTGTTAGGAGCTTTTTCAGGAGCAACTGTTCTTTGAAAAATATATTCTGGAGCTGATTTTTTTGGATCTTCCAAAATTTTACCTTCCGTAGAAGTATGGTAAAGATTGTCGTCCACAGAAAATGGTGGCGCACCTTTTTTGTCTTTTGGTATTGGTATTTTATTTTTTTTTGCGTATCTAATCAAGTCTGTTCTTGATTTTAATTTCCATAGTCTCCAAGGGGCGATAACTTTTATCTTAGGTCCAAAATAGTAATATCCAAGTTCAAATCTAACTTGATCATTACCTTTACCTGTTGACCCATGAGAAACTGCAAATGCTTTAAATTTTTTTGCAATAGCAATTTGTCTTTTTGCAATTAAAGGTCTTGCTATAGAAGTTCCTAGCAAATAGGTACCTTCATACATGGCGTGCCCTCTTATCATCGGATAAACATAATCTTTTACAAAAGTATTTTTTAAGTCCTCGATAATTATATTTTTGACACCTAGCCTTTTTGCATTTTTAATAATTTGATTTTTATTCATTACTTGACCAATGTCTGCAGTGTAGGCAATGACTTCAGCTTTGTAATTTTCTTGCAACCATTTAAGAATTATAGAAGTGTCCAAACCTCCTGAATATGCGAGGACAATTTTATTTTTTTTTTTATTTTTAAGCACAATTTTTTTTGGCAGTATTATAGGCTTTTGTAAAACCCATCATTGAGTAAAGATCCTTAGTTTGTCTACCATTATTTGCTTTTGCAAGTATAGACAGTCTTGAAGCTTTTTTCATTGTTTTGATTAAACTGGCTTCTTCTTCTCTATCAATCAACCAAGCAAAGTTTCCTTGAGAAAACATTGAGAATTCATTTTTTCCGCTAGCTGCTGTTACGGTTGAGGCTTTATATTCATGTCCACTTGTAACACTTACTTCATCTTTAATTTTTTCAGATTTTCTAAAAGTTACAAATAATCTTGATGGTTTCCTTACAAAGTTATTTGGCGATCTTTCCAAAGGTATCGTTTGAGCAAAACAAATTTTACCTTTTCCATCGTCATAAGTAAAAGTTTCCCAATTTTTAAACTTACCAACGCTCTTAGGATCATTTGCACTTGCATAGTTTAAAAAAAACAAGCTAATTAAATTTATTAAAATAATTTTTTTCATTTCAGTTTATTTATTCAATTTATACAAAATTAATGTCTTTTCAACAGCTGAGTTGTATTTAAGGTGCCGGGTTAGGATTGTTTTCATGCACTAAATTAATGTCACTAATTACACTTTCATTAAGAGCAACATCTATACTCTCAATATTTTCTTTTAGTTGATCCATCTTAGTTGCTCCGATTATATTACTAGTTACAAAATCTCTTGAGTTAACAAAAGCTAAGGCCAATTGTGAAAAAGATATATTGTGTTTTTTTGCAATTTTATAGTATTTCTCAACAGCATCATAAGTTCTTTCATTATGATATCTTGGGTAATTTTCATAAAACAAATCTAACCTTGAATTTTTAGGTATTTTTTTATTTCTGTATTTCCCTGTAAGATAACCTATTCCTAGAGGTGAGTAAGCTAAAAGACCAGCGTTTTCTCTCATTGATATTTCAGACATCCCAATTTCATAAGTTCTATTAATTAAGCTATAAGGATTTTGTACAGAAACTACTCTTGGAAGTTTTTCTTTTTCAGCAATCTTGATAAAATTAGAAAAACCCCAAGGTGTCTCATTTGAAAGTCCTATGTATCTTATTTTACCTTGGTCAATTATTTTTTTAAAAACTTTTAGAATATTTTCAAATCTATTCCATTTTTTTTCTTTAGCATCATGGTCATAATCAAGATCTCCAAAGTAATTGGTATTTCTCTCGGGCCAGTGAAGTTGATACAAATCGATGTAGTCAGTTTTTAATCTTTTTAAACTGCTATTTACTGCGTCTTCTATACTTTTTTCTGAGTACTGTTCGCCTCCTCCTCTAATCCATTTTAATCCTGGTCCAGCAATTTTTGATGCTAAAATAATTTTTTTTCTATTTTTTCTTTTTTGAAACCAGTTTCCAATTATCTCCTCTGTTTTTCCATAGGTTTTTGCTTTTGGGGGAATCGCGTAAAGTTCAGCTGTATCAAAAAAATTAATTCCTTTATCCAAAGCATAATCCATTTGTTCAAAACCTTCTTCTAAGGTATTTTGTTCGCCATAGGTCATGGTCCCCAAACAAATGAGGCTTACATTCAGTTTCGTATTTCCTAACTTTTTGTATTTCATAAAAATGTATTGTTTTTAGGCGATATATGTACCATTGAAAACATAAAAAAAATGATTATATTTCCTTTATGCAATCAAATCATCAAGACGTTAAAGCAAAATCTACTTCAACTGAAGCACAGATTATAGATCAGGGCTTAAGAAGCTATATGTTAAAAGTTTATAATTATATGGGTTCAGGAGTATTCCTTACAGGGATAGTATCACTAATCCTTTTTAGATTATCTGGTGGTTACGATATCCAAGTTTCTGCCAGCGGCATTACAGGACTGACTGGCATTGGCCAAGCTCTTTTTGCTTCTCCGTTAATGTGGGTAGTAATGTTAGCACCTTTAGGAATTGTTTTTTATATGAGTTTTGGAATTCGAAAAATGAGTGCGGCTAAAGCACAAACTACTTTTTGGGTTTTCGCAGGATTAATGGGCGCATCTTTAGCGTCAATATTTTTAGTTTACACAGGCGCAAGTATTACAAGAGTATTTTTTATAACTGCGGGTACATTTGGAGCAATGAGTATTTATGGTTACACAACTAAGAGAGATTTAACAAAATTTGGTTCTTTTTTAATGATGGGATTAATAGGTATTATCATTGCATCAGTAGTAAATATTTTTATGAAATCAAGTATGATGTACTTTGTAATATCAGTTTTGGGTGTTTTGATATTTGTTGGGCTTACAGCTTATGATACTCAAAAAATAAAAAATATGTATCTTGCTAGTGACGACAGCGAGGTATCAGGCAAAAAAGCTGTTATGGGAGCTCTTACTTTGTATTTAGACTTCATTAATTTATTTATTATGCTGTTGAGACTTTTCGGACAAAGAAGATAATATTATTTAACCAATTTTAGACCAGACCACTCAATTTTGTTTACTAACACGCTAAGATTTTCAGACTTTTTAATTTTATAACCATTAGCATCCAGAATATAAAATTTTTCTGATTTACTTTTCGGATGCAAGTTTTTCGATATTCTCAAAACCGGCTTTTCAGATGCTCTTTGATAAATATCAAATGTAATTTCCTTTTTATTTATTGTTAAACCATAGTCTTTCCAATCCCCTGAAGATACTTTTTTTGCATAAAGATTAAGTATTATACGTAGCTCTTTTTTAACAAAAAAATTTTCTTTTTTTGAAAATTTATTATTTATTATAAGTCTAAATTTATTCTTCATTTTTTTTATACTTTTGTATTAAGGGTAATTGGAATGCTGTGAATATAAAAGTTATAGGCAGGATCCCCCAAACCTTAAAATTTATCCAAAACTCCTCTGTTTGTGTTCTCCATACAGCTTCATTAAGTACAGCTAAGAAAATAAAAAAACCTACCCATCTAATTATAAGCTTGTCCCATCCAGCTTCTTCTAATTTTATAGAGCTTTCAAATAATTTTTTTAAAAAATTTTTGTTTAAAACAACTTTTCCAAAAAACAATGCGAAGGCAAAAATTAAATTTATTATAGTAGGCTTTAAGTATATAAATATTGGATTATCAAAAAAAATTGTGAGTCCACCAAACAAACAAACAAGAATTGCCCCCATAAGAGGCAGAATAGGGATTCTTTTCTCAAGCATGTAGATGACACAAATAGCAATTATTGTTGCAACTATTAAAGCAGGTATTGCAGAAACTAAATCTTTATCGTTCTTGTAATAGATTATAAAGAAAGCTAGCAATGGCCCAAAATCTGTTGCAAACTTTATAAATGATTTATTCACAGTTAAAAGTTATCACAAAAGATTTTTGATTCATATTTTTTTATTGATTTTGTAAAAAATTTTACTATCTTTAAAGAATATGAATTTAAAAAAAGCCAAGTTTTCGATTGGTGAAATAGTTAAGCACAAGCACTTTAATTTTAGGGGAGTAATTTACGATGTTGATTTTGAGTTTAATAATTCTGAAGAATGGTACCAATCTATTCCTAAAGATGTAAGGCCAAGAAAAAATCAACCTTTCTATCATCTCCTTGCTGAGAATAATGAAGTTACATACGAAGCTTATGTTTCCGAACAAAATTTAATTGAGGATAATTCAGGAGACCCAATTCGGCACCCTCTTGTTAATGAGGTTTTTTCTGAAAAGAGAGGTTCTAACTACTACAAGCCATCCAACTAGGCTGTTTTGCCACAAAGTTAACAAAATATATACAAATCTCTGGCATAAATAAAAACTATAAAATTCAGGTTAGTTCCTGGTTGAAAATTATTTATACTTCCCTATCTCCCTCTCAATTTTCAACTAGGACAACAAAATATACCATTCAAAACTTCCATAAAATCAGTTAAAGAAACGTTATGATTAAATATTTAAATCCAAGTTATATTTTTAATTTAACAGGGAAAATTCTTAATTTAGTAAAATTTTTTATAATACCAATTGTAATAGTTGGCATTATTTTTTCTCTATTTCTATCTCCCGAAGATTATATTCAGGGGGATGCCGTTAGAATAATGTACGTTCACGTTCCTGCTGCTTGGATATCCCTTCTATGTTTTGGAACTTTGAGTTTGCTTTGTATCATTAATTTTATTTTTAAAATAAAAAGTATGAGTTTAGTTTTTAAAAGTCTTGCTCCAATTGGGCTTACATTTAATATCATTGCAATTTTGACAGGTTCTTTGTGGGGACAACCTACTTGGGGAACTTGGTGGGAATGGGATGCAAGATTAACTTCAATGTTAATCTTGATGTTCTTTTATATCGCTTTTATTTTGTCTTATAAGTTTATAAAAGACCCTATAAATTCATCAAAAATTAGTACTCTAATATCACTAGCTGGCTTAATAAATTTAGTTATTATTAAATACTCTGTTATTTGGTGGTCCACATTACACCAACCTGCAAGCGTAAACTTAGCAGGTGAAACAACAATTCATATTTCAATGTTAATACCTCTATCTGTGATGTTATTAGCCTTTTTATTGTATTCTGCGTTAATTTTTCTAATGAAATATAGGATAGAAACAATTAGAGTAAAGAGAAAAGGCTTAAAATGATCAACTTGGAAATTTTATTTATGAACGGTTATGGGGTTTATGTATGGCCGTCTTTTATATTTACTTTCGTTATCTGTTTAGGTTTTTATCTAAAGACTAACAAAACTTTAAAAAAACTAGAGAAAGATTTTATAAAAGAAGCAGAGAACCTTTCAAAACAAGAGTTTGAGAATCTAAAAAAGCAGAAAATTGCAAAAGAAATTTTAGTTTCACATTCAAAAAACTAATCCAGCATTGTTGAAATGCTTAATATTAAGACAAAAAATAGAATACTAATCTTTTTATCGATATTTGTACTAAGTATAATTTTAACTATCTTTCTTCTCAAAACATTGAGAAACAATGTCTTATATTTTTATTCGCCATCTGAAGTTAGTAAAAGTGACGAAAATTCTTTAAAAAATAATATTAGACTTGGAGGAATGGTTAAACCAGGGTCAGTAGAGACAGACAATAATGAAATTAAATTTATAATTACAGACTATCAAAAAGAGATAATCGTTATTTACCAAGGCACAGTCCCAGCTCTTTTTGCAGAGGGCAAGGGAGTTGTCGCGGAAGGTAAATTGCAAGATAAAAAATTTTTTTTAGCAAAAAGAATTTTGGCTAAACACGATGAGAATTATATGCCTCCTGGATTAAAAGAAAGCATGAATCAAAATGTTAAGTAGTTTTGGTATAACAGTCTCAACTATATCTCTATTACTATCTTTATCTCTTTTATATTTATCATACTATGATTTAAAGTTATCAAACAATAAAATATCAAAAAAAATATATAAATTTGCATTTTCGCAAATCCTCTTTATCTTCTTAAGTTTTGTAACACTTATTATAGCTTATATAATTTCAGATTTTTCATTAATAAATGTTTATGAAAACTCACATACAACCAAACCTTTGTTCTATAAGATTTCTGGTACTTGGGGAAACCACGAAGGTAGTTTGCTATTATGGATAAATATATTGGTACTGTTTTCTTTTTTATTTTTAATTTTGAACAAAGATAAAAATAAAAATTTCAAACTTTATACCATCATTTTCCAAAATTTATTAATTTCAGCTTTTCTAATATTTTTATTAACAAACTCAAACCCATTTTCTTCGTTATATCCAATTCCAACTGAGGGCACGGGGTTGAACCCAATTTTACAGGACCCCGCATTAGCAATTCATCCTCCACTACTTTATATAGGATTTGTAGGATCTTCGATTTATTTTTCTATTGCTTTAGCTGCTTTAATAACAAAAGTTGAATCGAAATCCCTAGCATTAACTATTAAACCCTGGGTTTCTGTTTCTTGGACATTTCAAACTTTGGGGATACTTGTTGGATCAATTTGGGCCTACTATGAATTAGGGTGGGGCGGCTTCTGGTTTTGGGATCCCGTAGAAAATTCTTCCTTGATGCCTTGGTTTTTAATGACTGCATTACTCCATTCAGTTTTAGTTTTAGAGAGAAGAATTGGACTTTACTCATGGGTAATAATTTTAAGCATCCTAACCTTCACCATGAGTGTTGTTGGAACTTTTTTGGTTAGATCGGGAATATTAAATTCTGTTCATACATTTGCAAATGATCCATCAAGAGGTCTGTTTATATTATCATTTTTGGCTTTAATGGTTTTTTCGTCAATTTTTATTTTTTTCAAATATGCACCAGTTGAAAATAAGAATTACAAAATTTTTTCAAAAGAGTCTTTTATATTAATAAACAACTGGTTTATGGTATTTTTCTTAGCTGTAGTTTTAATTGGAACGTTATACCCAGTTTTTCTTGATACGTTAACTGGCCAAAAAATATCAGTAGGTCCACCTTATTATAATTTTATCTTAGCACCTTTTTTATTACCGTTATTATTTTTAATGACATCGGGGCCAAGGCACAAATGGATATCCTCTAATGTAATAGGAATATTTAATATTGCTTTATTTACATCTATAATTTTATTTTTTGTCATTTTTCTTTCAATCAATGAGGGTGGTTTATTGTTATTGCTCATATTATTATTTTCAGTGTATCTAATAACGCAGACCACTTTTGATTTTTATGAAACATTTAAAAATAAAAATATCAATTTATCAAGAATTATTTCTCATTTTGGTTTTGGATTGTTAATTCTTTCCATATCACTTAATCAAATATTTTCCGTTGAAAAAAGTTTTAATGCTAAATTAGGGGATGAAAAGAATTTTCAAAACTATACTATTAAATTTAAAAATTTGGAGACATTCTCTAAAAATAATTTTAAGTCAGTTAAAGGTCATTTTGAAATAATAGATAAAAAAAATATCACAAGTCAAAATTTAACACCAGAAATTAGAGTATATAACCAGCCCGAAACAATCACATACGAAGCATCAATCAATACTAAACTATTTTCTGACACTTATTTGACCATGAGCAATATATCGAACACTGATATTTTCAATATAAAATTTCATATGAAACCTTTTATGAATTTTATTTGGTTTTCTGTTTTACTCATATCATTTGGAGGAATTTTACAATTTTTAAGATTTGAAAAAAGAGTATGAAAAAAAAATATTTAGTTATAATCTATTCGATCGCTATATTTATTTTTTTTGTTCTATATTTAAGTTTAGGCAAAAATAAAATCTACTCAACCCAAGACAATATTGGAAAAAAAATTCCAGAAGTCCAATTGAATTATTTTGATAAAGATGGGCATTTTGATACTAAAGAAATATCAAACTCTAAATTTACTTTGTTGAATTTTTGGGCGTCTTGGTGTGGTCCATGTAGAAAAGAACACAAATATTTAATGGAATTAAGCGTAAGTTCTAATTTAATAATTATTGGGATTAATTTTAAGGATGAGAAAAAGAATGCGATGAAATTTTTAAGCGAAATGGGTAATCCTTTCTCTGTTTTAACAACAGATTTTGATGGAAAAAAATCTATAAATTTTGGAATTTATGGAATTCCAGAAACTATTTTAATAAATGAGGACTTAAAGATTATTAAAAAGTACGTTGGCCCTATAGATGATAAAGACGTTAGGCAAATAAAAAAAATAATAAATAAATGAAAATATTGTCAATAATAATAATATTACTTTTCAATAATACAATTTCTTTTAGTAATGAAAATAAAAAAAATGAAATTTTAAAAAACTTAAGATGTTTGGTATGTCAAGGTCAAACTATATCAGACTCTAACTCAGATTTTGCCTTAACCATAAAAGATGTGGTTGATGAAAAAGTTAATGAGGGACTAAGTAAAAAAGAAATTTATAGTTTTTTATCTGATAAGTATGGCGACTGGATTCTGTTTAATACACCTTTGAAGAAAAATAGTTATTTTTTATGGTTTATGCCATATATTTTGTTTATTCTTGGTGGAGTATTTCTCTATTTGGTAATTAAAAAAAGGGCCCAAAAATAAAATAATAAACTATGTACTTTCTCAAATTAAAATTGTATTTTTTGAGCAATGAAGTTTAAATTTTTAATTTATAAAATAATTTTTTGTTTCTTTCTAAATAGTTTATGTTTTGCAGAAACTAAATCATTGTACGGTAAGAAATTGTTTTCTAAAGATAAAAGTGGCAAAAGTATATCAGATAAAAATTCAAGCAAATCACTTTACGGTAAGAAATTATTTGCCAAAAAAAAAGATAGAAATACAGATGAAGCCCAAGAAAAATTTAATGGAATAAATTTTTATACTGGAATGTTCGATTTCAGTGATGATGGAAAAAGATCAGTTCTTTATGGAGTTGAACACCAAAATGAAAATTTGTATAGAGACACAATCTTTGGGAGAATAACACCTGTATCAGGAGCCATGATAACACAAGATACAGCAACTTACATTTATACCGGGGTTGAAACAAATTACTCAATCGGTAAATTAAATATTACACCAAGTTTTACGCCAGGTTTGTATAATAAAGGTGACGGAAAAGATTTAGGGCATCCATTGGAATTTAAAAGTGAAGTCCAAATGTCAATTGATTTGAGCGAGGGTACTAATCTAGGTATGTCATACAATCATGTATCTAATGCTAGTTTAGGAGACAAAAACCCTGGAGCAAATAGTTACATGTTCAATTTTCTAAAAAAGTTCTAATATTCAATCTATGAGTCTTAAAAATTGCCACAACTTCAGTGACTTTAGAAAACTTGCAAAAAGAAAACTCCCATCGCCTATATTTCACTACATAGACGGGGCTGCAGATGATGAAGTAACTTATAAAAGAAATACTGATGCATTTAATGACGTTGATTTAGTGCCTAATGTTTTACGAGGTGTAGAACAAGTTGATCTTTCAACTACCATATTTGGAAAAAAATTAGATTTACCCTTTTATTGTTCGCCAACAGCCTTACAAAGATTATTTCACTATCAGGGAGAGAGAGCTGTTGGAAAAGCAGCACAGAAATTTAATACAATGTTTGGAGTTTCTTCTTTGGCAACAGTAAGTGTGGAAGAAATTTCATCAATGATCGATACTCCAAAACTTTTCCAATTTTATTACCATAAAGACAAAGGTTTAAATAATGCCATCCTTGAAAGAGTTAAAGCAGCAAAGTTTGATGTGATGGCGCTTACTGTAGACACAATAACAGGCGGAAATAGAGAAAGAGATCTTAGAACTGGATTTACCTCGCCACCAAAATTAACTTTGTCTAGCTTAATCAGTTTTGCACTTAAACCAATGTGGGGAATAAATTATGTAACAAGAGGGAAATTTGAGTTACCGCACCTACAAGATCATGTCAAAGAAGGAACAAGTACTGCAACATCTGTTGGAAATTACTTTTCTACGATGTTGGATCAGTCAATGAATTGGAAAGATGCTGAAAATCTTTGTTCTAAATGGGGAGGGCATTTTGCACTTAAAGGTGTGATGAGTGTTGAGGATGCAAAACGGGCAGTAGATATTGGTTGTTCAGGTATAATGGTTTCAAACCACGGAGGCAGACAACTCGATGGAGCCAGATCACCTTTTGATCAATTAGCTGAAATTGTAGATGCAGTTGGCGATAAAGTTGATGTAATTTGTGAAGGAGGTATTCAAAGGGGAACTCACATACTTAAAGCTTTATCATTAGGAGCTAAAGCATGTGCAGGAGGCAGACTTTATCTTTATGCTTTAGCCGCAGCAGGCCAAGCTGGTGTTGAAAGAGCTCTTGGGCAATATAAAACGGAGTTACAGAGAGATATGAAATTAATGGGATGTACAAAAATAAGCGACCTTAGTAGAAAAAATTTAAAATTTAGAAGATAATGAGTTTAAAAAATTGCCATAATTTCCAAGATTTTAGAAATCTTGCAAAAAAAAAATTGCCTTCTCCAATTTTTCATTACATTGATGGTGGAGCTGATGACGAATCAACTTTGAGAAGAAATACCGATTCTTTTAATGATTGCGATTTAGTTCCCAATGTTCTGGCAAGCGTTGGAAAACCTGACCTATCAACTACTTTATTCGGAAGAAAAATTGATATGCCAATTTTTCTTTCACCTGCAGCGATGCAGAGACTTTATCACCCTGATGGTGATAGAGCGTCAGCAAGAGCAGCTGAAAAATTTAATACCTTTTATAGCATGTCATCTATGGGTAATAACACTATAGAAGAAGTCTCAAACATCTCCAGCGGACCAAAACTATTTCAACTTTATGTTCATAAAGACAGATCAATTTCTGATGATTTAATTGAAAGGTCGAAAAGATCAGGGTTTGATGCAATGTGTTTAACAGTTGATACTTTAGTAGCAGGCAATAGAGAGAAAGACCACAGAACAGGTTTTACAACTCCGCCGAAACTTACGCTTGAAAGTTTAATAAGTTTTGCAATGCGACCTCGATGGGTTTTTAATTATTTAACTGGTAAAAAATTCGAACTGGCAAATGTTAAAAAAAAAACTGACAAAGGAACAAATATAGCAAAATCTGTGATTGAATATATCAACGAACAATATGATCCAGCAATGGGTTGGAAAGATGCAGAGTATTGTGCAAAAAAATGGAACGGACCTTTTGCATTGAAAGGAGTTATGTCCGTTGAAGATGCAAAAAGAGCTATCGATATTGGGTGTACTGCTATAATGGTATCTAACCATGGAGGACGTCAACTTGACGGATCTCGGTCTCCCTTCGACCAAGTTAAAGCAATCTCCGACGCTGTTGGTGATAAGTTAGAGATTATTCTAGATGGAGGTGTAAGGAGGGGAACACACGTATTAAAAGCTATCGCTGCTGGTGCCAAGGCCTGTAGTTTTGGTAAGATGTTTCTATTTTCTTTAGCCGCAGGAGGTCAAAAAGGTGTAGAACATTTATTGCAAAATATGCATGATGAAATTAATAGAGATATGGTTTTAATGGGATGTAAAAATTTAAAAGAGTTGAATAGTTCAAAATTAGTTTATAGAAATAGAAATTAAAGAAAAATATTTAAAATTATGAAACTAGCAAAAAGTTTAGACAGACTGGGAACAGAAACTGCTTTTAGTGTTCTCGCTGAGGCAAAAAAACTAGAGGCTACAGGAAAGCCAATGATCCATCTTGGATTAGGTCAACCAGATTTTAAGACTCCAAAGCATATTGTAGATGCAGCAAAAAAAGCATTAGACGATGGTCATCATGGATACGTTTTGTCCAATGGGATACTAGAATGTAGACAATCAGTAACAAGAAAAATTAAAAAACTTTATAAACAAGATATTGATCCTGAAAGAATAATTATAATGCCAGGCGGAAAACCTACAATGAGTTATGCAATTCAGTGTTTTGGTGAACCAGGAGTAGAAATAATTCACCCAACACCTGCATTTCCAATATATGAGTCCATGATAAATTTTACTGGAGCTAAACCCGTTCCATACGATTTAACCGAAGATAAAGATTTAAAATTTAACCCTGAAAAAATTTTATCATTGATAACTGATAAAACAAAATTATTGATTTTAATTAATCCAAATAATCCAACTGGTAGTTTTGTTGATAAATCGGATATAGATGTTTTAGCAGAGGGATTAAAAAAACATCCTCATGTAACAATTTTAAGTGATGAAATTTATAGTAGACAAATCTTTGATGGCAAAGAAATGCCTACTTTTTTTAATTATCCAGAATTAAGAGAAAGATTAATTGTTCTAGAAGGCTGGAGCAAAGCTTATTCAATGACAGGATGGAGATTGGGTTGGAGTTTTTGGCCAAAGGATCTTGTAGAACATGTAAATAAATTAGTAATAAATAGTGTTTCATGTGTAAATGCAGCTGCTCAGTTTGCAGGCATTGCTGCTTTGGACGGTCCAGATGACTCTATAATTGAAATGATGAGAAAATTTACAATAAGAAGAAAACTTATTCATGAAGGTTTAAACAATTTACCAGGAGTAGAATGTAGTTTACCTGGCGGAGCATTTTATGCTTTTCCGAAAGTCATAGGAACAGGTATGAATGGCGGTGAATTTGCCAAAAAGTGTATGCATGAGGCAGGTGTAGCCATTGTTCCAGGAACAGCATTTGGGAAAACAGCCAAAGATTATGTTAGATTTAGTTTTGCAGCTTCTAGCGATAATATCTCGCAAGCTTTAGAAAAAATCAAAAAGATGCTTGGTTAATTAAGGTATATTTTTTCTATATAATTTAATAACATTATAGAAAAAATGAACGATCAAATACAATCAGAATTAAAAAAAATTTTTAATGGTAGATTTTCCACCTCGGTTTCTACCAGAACTAATTATGCTAGAGGTGAGGATACATACGATCCCGTGCTATCAAAAGCTGTAGTTTTTCCAGAAACTAATGAAGAGGTTTCCAAAATTCTTAAACTTTGTAATGATCACAAAGTTCCTGTTGTTCCATTTGGGACCGGGACATCTTTGGAGGGCAATGTAGTAGGCAATGAAAAAGGAATAACGATATCTTTGGAAAAAATGAACAAGGTTTTAAGCGTGAATGTCGAAGACTTTGATTGTAGAGTGCAGGCTTGTGTCACCAAAGAACAATTGAATGATTATTTGCGAGAGGACGGAGTTTTTTTTCCAATAGATCCTGGAGCAAACGCAGCAATAGGTGGCATGGCATCAACATCAGCATCAGGAACTATGGCCGTAAAATATGGAACCATGAAGACGGTAATAACAGGTCTTACGGTGGTTCTCCCTAATGGGGATATTATAAAAACTGGCAGCAGAACAAAAAAAACCTCAGCTGGATATAATTTAACAAATTTATTTATTGGTTCAGAGGGAACACTTGGAATAATTACAGAAATACAATTAAGACTATCTCCGATTCCAGAAAGTATTATGAGTGCTGTATGTCATTTCCCCTCTCTTGAGGATGCAGTTCAAGCAGCACAACAAGTGATTCAATATGGTGTACCGATAGCCCGAATTGAAATGCTCAATAAAGAACAAATGGATATAAGTATTAATTATTCAAAGTTAAAAGATATGAAAGTTTTACCGACATTATTTTTTGAATTTCATGGATCAGAACCTTCTAACAAAGAAAATATTCAAGTAGTTGAAGAAATTTCTAAAGAGAATAAGGGAAGCGCTTTTAAATGGGCAAAAGATTTGAAAGAACGTAACAAATTATGGCAAGCTCGTTGGGATATATATTATTCTGTAAAAGCATTAATAAAAAATGGAAGAGTTTATTCTACAGATGTATGTCTTCCAATTTCTAAAATAGTTGAATGCGTAAAATTTGCAGAAGATGTAACAAAAAAATTTGGTCTTAGAGCCCCAATGGTTGGCCACTTAGGCGATGGAAATTTTCATGTTGTTCTGCCTTATGATCCAAAAAAAAAAGAAACTTATAAAAAGATAAGAGAGTTTAGTGATTTACTGATTAAAAAAACGCTGGAATTAAATGGAACAATTACAGGAGAGCACGGAATAGGACTTCATAAAAAAGAATATCTTATTAAAGAACATGGGGACAATATTCCAATTATGAAATCTATAAAAAGAACTCTTGATCCAAACAATATAATGAACCCAGGTAAAATTTTCGATTTGAATTAAAATCAAAATGAAAAAAGTTCTTATAACTAGAAAATTATTAAGATCTTGTGAGGATAAAGCTTCTAAATTATTTAATCCCCATTTTAATTCTAATGATGAACAATATTCTCAAAAAAAATTAATTGAGCTAAGCAAAGGCTGTGACGGTATTCTATCATCACTTACAGACAAAATAGATAAAGAAACTATTGAGAAACTTCCTGCAACAATAAAGATAATATCAAATTTTGCGGTTGGTTTTGGAAATATCGATATTGAGGCAGCTAAAAAAAGAAATATAATAGTTACTAACACGCCTGATGTTTTAACAGATGCTACTGCAGAAATTGCTATGTTATTAATTCTCGGTGCTTGTAGGAGAGCAAATGAGGGAATGGAATGGGTAAAAAAAGAAAATTGGAAATGGTCAGCAGATTTTTTAATTGGCAAACAACTCACAGGATCTAGACTTGGCATTCTAGGCATGGGCAGGATTGGAAGAGCTTTAGCAAAAATAGCAAAAAGTTTTGGTATGGAAATACATTATAGAAATAGAACCAAATTAAATAACGACAAAGAAATGGGGGCAACTTTTCACGATAATATTAAAAGTTTATTCTCTGTCTCAGACGTATTGTCAATTTGTTGTCCGGCTACAAAAGAAACTAAAGACATAATTAATAAAGAAACTTTAGAATATTTTCCAACGGGTGCAATTATCACAAATGTTGCAAGGGGGGATATGATAGATGATGAAGCCATGGTTCAAGCTCTGGTTAGTCGTAAAATTTACGCCGTAGGATTAGATGTTTATAAAGGTGAGCCAAAAATTCATCCAGAATATTTGAAGCAACCAACTGCATTTATATTACCACATCTTGGTAGTGCTACTAAAAAAACAAGAACTGCAATGGCAGATCTTGCGATTGATAATATAGATAAGTATTTTAAAACAGGAAATGCGAAAAATAAAGTTAATTAGTACAATCTGAAATTGAATCTTTCAAAACTTTATGGATTCTGCTCGAGACTCTCAAATCTATTTATGCTTAAATATTTCAATAGTTAATTAACTAAAGGGAGACAAATATGTCTAAAAAAGAAAAAACGTTGAAGAGAGTTAAAACTCCTTCAAGACGTAAGTTCTTTAAAGCAGCAGCAGCAACTGGTGCAGCAGCGGCAGCAACTATAGCAATGCCGAATGTAGCATTTGGTGCTCCTAAAACTTTAAAGATGCAAGCAGCTTGGCCTTCTGGAGCTAATATATTCTTCGAAATGGCTGGCGACTTTGCAAAAATGGTAGGCGACATGTCTAATGGTGAATTGAAGATTGATCTTCAACCAGTTGGAGCTGTTGTTAAAACATCTGAAATCGGTCAAGCGGTAAGTTCAGGAGTTCTTGATATGGGACACTGGGTAACTGCATACTGGTACGGAAAAAATCCAGCAGCATCATTGTTTGGAACAGGACCTTCGTACGGAATGTCATCTCAAGAAGTTATGGGATGGATTGAGTACGGTGGAGGAAGAAAACTTTACGAAGAAACTCTTTCTAAAGTTGGCTTCAATTATGTTGGTCTTTTCCATATGCCAATGCCAGCACAGCCATTTGGTTGGTTCAAAAAGAACGTAACTAAAGTGTCTGATGTTAAAGGTATGAAATATAGAACAGTTGGTCTAGCGACTAACGTATTAACAGCTATGGGAATGGTTGTAAGACAACTTCCAGGTGGAGAAATTCAGCCAGCAATGAAAACTGGTTTGATCGAAGCTGCGGAGTTTAACAACCCAACATCAGACTCACAGTTTGGTATGCAAGACGTATCTAAGCATTATCACTTAGGTAGCTTCCACCAATCTCAAGAGATGTTTGAAATTCCTGTGAACACAAAAACATTTAATGGATTAAGCCCACAACACCAGGCTATTCTAAAAAATGCTGCGGCCGCTGCGAATACAGACAACTACTTTAAAGCATTAGTGAGATACTCAGCTGACTTATCTAAATTGATGAACCAACATAAAGTTAATGTTTATCAAACTTCAGATGAAATTTTAGCTCAACAATTAAAAGGATGGGACAAAGTTATAGGTGACTTTGTTAAAAAAGATGCATTCTTTGCTAAAATTGTTGCTTCTCAAAAAGCTTACGCTAAAAGAGTTATGAAGTACTTACTCATGAATCAGCCAAATTATAAATTGGCTTACGAAAATGAGTTCGGTAATATAGCTAAAGTTAAAATTTAGTAGCTTTTAAAAAATTAAAGGGGGCTCTTTGTAGCCCCCTTTTTTTATGGAAATTTAAATTTAATTGGACTAACATAAACTATGAGGGAATTTATCGTTTTCGCAGATCATCTAAGCACATCAGTTGGTAAGGCTTTTTCGTGGTGCATAGTTATTTTGATGGGAGGAACTTGCTATGAAGTTATAATGGCATATGCTTTTAATGCACCAACTCTATGGAATTTCGATTTTAGTTTACAAATGTATGGTGCAATATTTATGATGGCAGGTGCTTACACACTATCTACGGAAGCTCATGTAAGAGGGGACGTACTTTACAGATTATTTAAACCCAGAACCCAAGGGTATATAGATCTAGTTTTATATTTTATCTTTTTCTTTCCAGGTGTTTTTGCTTTAGCATTTTATGGTTATGAATATGCAGCTTTAGCTTGGAAAATAAAAGAGACTAGTTGGAACAGCCCAGCACAAATACAAATTTATATGGCAAAATCTTTAATACCTGCAGCAGGTGTTCTATTGATTATTCAAGGAATTAGTGAAGTTTTCAGATCAATCATTTGTATAAAAACAGGTCACTGGCCAGCAAGAATGGTTGTTGCAGAAGAAACAGAAAAAATATTAATGAGAACTTCACAAGACGAGGATCAAAAAGATGTTATTTAGTTTAACAAATCCAGAAATAGCTATTCTTATGATGGCAATATTTCTTTTTGCCGTCCTTTTAGGATTTCCTATTGCATTTACTTTAATGGCAATGGGTGTGGGGTTTGGTTATTACGCTTACTATGATCCAACAAGAATGGAACACCTATTAGATAATAGGATATTTCAATTATTTGTACAAAACACCTACACTGTAATGGACAACACCGTTCTTACAGCTGTCCCTTTGTTTTTGTTTATGGGTTACCTTGTTGAAAGAGCTGGAATTGTTTCAAGATTATTCTTTGCTATTCGTTTAGCATCTCATGGGTTACCGGCATCTATGGCAGTGGCAGCTTTGATTACTTGCGCTCTATTTTCTACAGCTACTGGAATTATCGGAGCTGTTGTTACTTTAATGGGGCTTTTAGCTTGGCCAGCAATGATAAAAGCAGGCTATGACAAAAAATTTGCGTCTGGCGTTATTTGTTCTGGTGGATGTCTTGGAATATTAATACCTCCAAGTATTATGCTTATAGTTTATTCAGTTATTGCTCAGCTATCGCCTTTAAGATTATTTGCTGCTGCAATATTGCCAGGGATAATGCTTGCAGGATTATATATCTTGTATGCTGTCACAAGAGCATATTTAAATCCCTCAATTGCTCCCAAACCACCTGCGGAAGATATACCGCCTCGTTCAGTTATTTTAAAAGAGGTTTTGGTTTCATTTCTTCCATTATTTTCATTAATAATATTGGTGCTAGGAACTATTCTTGGAGGTCTTGCAACTCCAGCCGAGGCAGCAGCTGTAGGAGCATTTGGCGCTTTAGTGCTATCTTATTTTTACAAAACCTTAAAATGGAAAAATTTCAAAGAGTCAGTTTTTTTAACTGCCAAAACTACTGCAATGATTATGTGGTTATTTATCGGATCATGGACGTTTGCATCTGTATTTTCTTACCTAGGTGGTCATGAAGTATTTGAACATTTTTTTAAATCAATGAATTTACAGCCTTGGCAATTTTTAATCATTACCCAAATAATTATTTTCCTTCTCGGATGGCCTTTAGAGTGGACTGAGATATTAATCATATTTGTACCGATATTTTTACCTCTTGTAGAATTTTTTGGAGTAAACCCTTACTTTTTTGCAATGTTAATAGCACTAAACCTTCAAACTTCTTTTTTAACTCCCCCCATGGCTATGTCCGCCTATTACCTAAAGGGAGTACAAACTAAAAACGTAGAATTGTTAGAAATTTTTAGCGGTATTATGCCATTCTTGTTAATTGTAATTTTTGCAATGTTTCTAATGTATATGTTTCCTGGCATAGCACTTTGGTTGCCTGACTTACTTTTTGCAAACTAAATCCTAATTATGAGCAAAATCTTTTCAATGACAGCTATTGAGTTAGCTGAAAAATTAAAAAGTGGTGAAATTTCATGTGTTGATGCTTGTAAAGAGTATATTGGTAGAATAGATAAGTTTGAAAAAGATGTTAAAGCTTGGGCTTTCTTTGACAAAAAACTCCTTCTAGAGAAAGCTGAAGAAAAAGATGAGTATAGAAAATCTGGCAAACCTCTCGGACCACTACACGGATTACCAATAGGGATAAAAGACATCATTGGAACCCAAGATATGCCAACAGAATGCGGAACTGTATTAAGAAAAGGTATGTCAGAAAGTGCAGACGCTGAGGTAGTTAATTTATTAAAAATTTCAGGTGCAATAATCATGGGCAAAACAGTTACGACTGAACTTGCTTACTTTGATCCTGGCAAAACAACTAATCCACACGATAAAACTAGAACACCAGGTGGATCTTCAAGTGGATCAGCAGCTGTTGTTGCAGCACACATGGCACCATTATCTTTAGGGACACAAACCAAAGGTTCAATTATTCGACCAGCTTCATATTGTGGTGTCGTAGGCTACAAACCTTCATTTGGTTTAATATCAAGAAATGGAGTTTTAAAGCAGTCATCAAAACTTGATCATGTAGGAGTTTTTGGCAAAAGTGTTGAAGATGTAGCTTTGATTACAAAATCTCTTATTAAAAAAGATTTATACGATAAAGATACAGTTCACTACTCAGCAGAAAAAATGTTAGAAGAATGTAGAAAAGGTCCTCACTTTGATCCAAAATTTATATTCTATAAAACTTCTAATTGGAAAAATATAGACAAAGAGTCACAAAAAGCTTTTCAATTTTTAATAAAAAAACTAAAAAAACATATAGAAGTATTTGATGAACCATCTTATTTTAAAGATATACATAAGTTTCAACAAGTGGTTCACGAAACTGACATGGCGAATAATTTTCAAAAGTATTATAAAAATTCAAAAAATAAATTAGGAAAAAAACTTGTAGAAGCTATAGAACGCGGGAATAAATATTCTGCTGGCCAATATACTGAAGCAAAGGATTTTATGGAGCAAAGCTACAGATCTTATAGTGAAGTCTTCGAAGATTATCATGGAGTAATTACACCAGCGTCTACGGGTGTAGCAGATAAAGGATTGAAATTTACTGGGAGTCCCGAGTTCTGCACTATCTGGACGTATATGGGTTTACCATCAGTATCACTACCTTTACTTACAGGTGAAAATAATTTACCATTAGGAGTTCAGCTAGTCGGCAATAAACTTGATGATTTGAGATTTTTAGGGGTTGCAAATTGGTTAGAACAAAAGTGTAAGGATAAAGAAGATGAATAAATTAACAAGTATAGTTGGATGTTCTATAGCAATTGCCTTCTTGATTGGATTGGCTACCACATTAACAAGATCAATGATGATTGGCTTTACCGACGTTCTTCCAGTTTATATTCTTATGGGCTTGGTAATATGCATGATGATTTATGAAGCCTTCTTCCAAAAAAAATAAAACAACTTTTCTTCCATTTATTTTACTTTTAATTCAGCCAATTTTTATGGCAAGTAATTTAGCTATTGCTAGAGGCGCAGTTCCATTTGTGCCACCAGTTTCTTTAGGGTTTTGGAGATGGACACTTGTATTTGTTTTCTTATTACCATTTTTTTACCAACCAATAAGAAAAAATTTTAAACATTTAAAGTCAGAGTTTTTAAAACTCCTTTTTTTAGGTTTTACCGGATGTTGTCTATGCAGCATTTTTCCTTACATTGCAGGCAAAACTACAACTGTTTTAAACATGTCGCTAATTTACACATCTTCCTCAATTTTTATTGTTATGTTATCAACTTTTTTTTATAAAGAAAAAATTAATTTCCTCCAGAGCATCGGATTTCTTCTGGCATTTATTGGCGTATTAGTTGTCATCTCAAATGGAAAATTATCAACCTTTTTAAATTTAAATTTTGTTGAAGGAGATATTTGGATTTTAGGCGCAGCAATATCGTGGGCTTTATACTCGGTTTATGTTCTACATTGGAAATCAAAATTTAATCTATTTACAAAATTTACGTTAATAGCTTTTTTTGGTTCACTTTCTTTGTTTCCTTTTTATCTTTATGAAGTATTTTATTTAGGTGATAAATTTAATTTAGAGTTAATACCCATCTTATGGATTACAATTGCAGCAATATCACCAGGTATAATTGCTTTTATTCTTTACAGCAAAATTCAAAAGTACCTTGGCGCATCAATTACTGGTTTTACACTATATTTATTTGTTGTTTATGGAGCATTTTATGGAATATTTTTTTTTAACGAGGAACTTTTTGTGTCGCATTATTTAGGCGGTGCATTGGTTTTACTTGGAGTGTATTTTGCCAAAAAAACTTAGATATATGTTTACTTTAGTAACTACAGTAATTTTATGCTACTTCCTTATAGTAATTTTTGTATTTTTTTATCAAAGAAATCTTCTTTACCATCCGTTTGAAAATAATTATAGCTCTGATGAAGCAAATTTCGAATATAAGGAAGTTTTTGTGCCCACATCTGAGGGAAAAGAACTCAAGGCCTGGTTTCATAAAAAAGACCTGAGAGAAAAAAAGACTTTATTATTTTTTCATGGAAATGCTGGAGATTTAAAAAATAGAATTTATAAATTAAATTTAATTAAAGATTTTGACATAAATTTTTTGATTGTGGCTTATAGAGGTTTTAGTGGTAATGAAGGTAGTCCTTCAGAAAAAGGATTATATCAGGATGCTAGAGATACTATAGCTTGGTTAAACAAACAAGGAATCAAAGATAGACAAATTATAATTTATGGAGAATCTCTAGGAACCGGTGTTTCCGTTGAAGTTGCACAAAATAAAAATTTTGCAGGTATAGTTTTAGAGTCCCCTTTCACATCGATGGTCGAAGCTGGAAAACATTATTATTTTTATCTACCAGTTTCGCTCTTACTTAAAGATAGATATGAAAACATAAAAAAATTAAAAAATATTAAAATTCCAATTTTAGTTATGCATGGAGAAAATGACAAAATCGTTCCATTCCATATGGGCAAAAAAATTTTTTCAGAAGCTAATGATCCCAAATATTCTTACTTTCCTAAAGATGACGACCACATGATGGAATATAACAAAAATTTATTAGAAGCTTTAAATAAATTTTTCTTATCAATATAACCAGTTACCCCTAATAGGATATTTTCTTTTTAAAATAATTTTATTAATAAAAACTGACATTATAATAATTGCTATAGTTCCTAGTATTACCGGGAACAGAATAAATTCGAAAGAAACATCTGTGAATAAAACTACCAAAGGATTTGATGCTGCAGGTGGGTGCATAACTTTTAAATATACCATTAAAGTTACGGCTACACCGACAGCTAAACCAAGAGAGTAAAACGAAAATCCAATTGTTTCATTAAAAATAATTCCAACTAAAACTGAGATTAAATGTCCAAAAAAAATATTTTTTGGTTGTGCTGTTTCTAGATTATGAAGTGCAAAAACTAAAAAAACAGTTGCTCCAAATGAAAACATTAGCCATACACCAGCAGACGTTCTTAAGGTTAAAAAGGCAAGAACACTTATAACTACTGATGCAGATATTCCTGATATAATTGGTTCTATTTTTTTTGGTATTTTCATTTTTAATTTTCAACCAACATTTTAGAAAAGGTCGCTGAGTTAAATGGATGTAAATCACTTTCCTGTTCGCCCATACCAACTGCAATTATGGGCAGACCAAATTTTTTACATATAGCTAATAATATCCCACCCTTCGCTGAAGTATCTAATTTGGTAATTATTAAACCAGTTAAGTTTGAAATTTTTTTAAATTCTTCAACTTGATTTAAAGCATTTTGGCCTGTTGTAGCATCAAGTACTAAAATAGTTTCATGGGGATATTCTGGATTTACTTTTTTTAGAACTGTAAATATTTTCTTATATTCTTCCATTAGATTTTTTTTATTTTGTAGTCTTCCCGCAGTATCAATAAACGCTATATCTAATTTATTGTCTTCAGCAAACTTTGCAGTTTTAAATCCAACAGATGCTGGATCTGTTCCTAAATCTGATTTAACAAAATCAGCCCCAATTTTTTTAGACCAAAGTTCTAATTGTTCAATAGCTGCTGCTCTAAAAGTATCAGCAGCACCAAAAACTATTTTTTTTCCTTCGTTTTTAAATAACTTTCCAAGTTTTCCTATTGTTGTTGTTTTTCCTACTCCATTTACTCCTGCTACAACTACGATTGAAGGAGAGTTTTTATTAAGATTATTAAGTTTTCCTTCATAAGGATAAAGTATTTTAGATATTTGCTCTCCAAGAAAATCAAATATTTCTTTTTCGTCCTTAATTTCTTTTCCTATTTTTTCTTTTTTAAATTTTTCTTTCAGATCTGAAGCTATTTGAGTACCAACGTCTGACTCAATTAGAAGTTCTTCAAAGTTATCAAGTAAGTTTTCATCAATCTTTTTTTTACTAAATAAATTGCTAAATTTAAAATTTTCAAAAAATTTCATTATTTTTCAAAGTCAATTTTTTCAATCTCCGACACAGGACCAGTCATAAATATATTTTCTGTTTTATCTATTTTTATATTTAAAAAACCTTCTTTAAATTTTACATCTACTTCATTATTAATCAATTTATTCTTAAAGGCAGCGATAGCTGTTGCACATGCTGCTGTACCACATGCTTTAGTTAGTCCAGCACCCCTTTCCCAAACATTAACAGTTATATTGTTTACATCTATTATCTGAGCCATTGTTACATTGGTCTTCTCAGGAAATAGTATGTGGTTTTCAATTTTGGGACCTATCGTTTTTAAATCATGTTCAAAACAATTTTTCACAAAAAAAATTATATGTGGATTTCCTACGTTTACACAAAATCCACCTGTAAATTTTTTGTTATTTATCTCTAAAGTAATTTCTGCTGGGTTTATTTTTTTTGATAAAGGAATATCTTCAGAATTAAATAAAGGTTTTCCCATTTCAAGTTCTACTTGTAAATTTCCTACTATTTTCGCATTAAGCAGTCGGTTGTTTGTTTTTAGTTTTATTTCCTTTGTGTTTAAATTTTTACCTAAAAGATAAGCTACACATCTAGACCCATTTCCACATGCACTTACTTCACCTCCATCAGAGTTAAAAATTGTTATTGGAAAAGAATTTTCTATTTCTTTTTCTATAAAGATTATTTGATCAAAGCCAATGTTAGATCTACTACCCAATTGAATAATTTTTTCTCTTGTTAAATTAATAGAATTTTTTCTTCTATCAATAATGACAAAATCATTACCTAAGCCATCCATTTTGTAAGCGTTAATTGATGTCATATTTGATTAGTATAATTATTCATTGACTTTTAAAACCCTTAATTGTAGCTTCTCACCACTTCCGCAAATGGTAAATTTTGCGGTGCCTTTAGAAATAAAGGGATCGACACTAGTCAGCGATGGTTCGCCCACTAGTGCGATTGGTGTTGGAAAAATTAAAAAATGTTTGAAAACTTAACAAATAAATTAGAAGGAATACTAAGCAAACTAAGAAAAGCCCCGTCTCTGAATGAAACACAGGTTGAAACAGGGTTGAAGGAAATTAAAGAGGCGCTTTTAGCTGCAGACGTTTCATTACCTGTAGTAAAGAAATTTATAGAGGACATTAAACCTAAAGCTATTGGTCAGGAAATTATTAGATCAACCTCACCTGGTCAAATGTTGGTAAAAATTGTTTATGATCAATTGGTTCAAGTTTTGGGGGGCAAAGGAGAAGAACTCAACCTCAAAGCTGTTCCACCCGCATCAATACTATTAGTTGGTTTACAAGGATCAGGAAAAACCACAACAGCTGTAAAATTAGCCAAAAATATTGAAAAAAATTATAAAAAGAAAATCTTACTTGTGAGTCTCGATATCTATAGACCTGCTGCACAAGAGCAATTAAAAATATTATGTGAAAAAAATAATTTAAATGTTCTTCCTATTATAAAAGACCAGTACCCAATTGACATTACAAAAAGAGCAAAAAATGCAGCCTCATTAAGCGGAGCAGATATTATTATCTATGATACTGCAGGACGAACTCAAATAGATTTAAATATGATGACAGAGATTAAAAATATTAAAGCAGAAGCCTTGCCTATCGAAACAATATTAGTTGCAGACTCCTTAACAGGACAAATAGCAGTCAAATTAGCTTCTGAGTTTGATAAAGCAGTTGACCTAACTAGCATAATATTAACAAGAGTTGACGGAGATGGTAGAGGTGGTGCCGCTCTTAGCATGAAACAAACAACAGGAAAACCTATTAAATTTATAGGTGTTGGAGAAAATATTAATGACTTCGAAACATTTCACCCCGACAGGTTAGCAAACAGAATTCTTGGAATGGGAGATATTGTATCTTTAGTCGAAAAAGCCTCACAAGACTTAGATGAAGAAAAAATAAAAGCTGCAGAAGAGAGTCTTAAAAAAGGAACTTTTACTTTTGATGATTATCTAATGCAAATAAGACAAATGAAAAAAATGGGAGGAATGGAAGGAGTTTTATCTCTATTACCAGGAGTTGGAAAAGTAAAAGATCAAATGCAAAATGCAAACGTTGATGAAACACTTCTCACAGCAAACGAAGCAATAATTTTGTCTATGACAAAAAAAGAAAGACAAAATCCTGATATCATAAGTGGCTCTAGAAGAAAAAGAATATGTTTGGGTTCTGGAACAGATCCTCAAACGATTAATAGGCTCTTAAAACAATTTAAGATGATGTCAAAGATGATGAAAAAAATGTCAAAAGGAAAAGTGCCCAAAGGGCAAATTCCTGATGAGTTGTTAAACAATCTAAAATGAAAGGATCAAAATGTTAAAAATAAGACTATCAATGGGAGGAGCAAAAAAGAGACCAGTCTACAAGATAGTTGTAGCAGATAGTAGATTTCCAAGAGATGGAAGGTTTATAGAAAAATTAGGATCTTTTAATCCTCTTCTACCAAAGGAAAAAAAGGAGAGAATTAAATTAGAGTCTGAAAGAGTAAAACATTGGTTGAGCAAAGGCGCAAGGCCAACAGTTAGAGTTACTAGAATTCTTGGTGAGGCTAATATTATGCCAATGCCTAAACCAGGAAAC